>SBAT01000074.1 GCA_005240105.1 Chloroflexota bacterium | reverse complement strand
CCGTATAACCGATGAATTCGCCGGTCGATTTGAGTTCAAGTGCCCAGAGCCCAAACTTTTCTTTGGCGAAATGCGACTCGATTCTGGCGATTAGTGCTTTTGTTTCTTCAGCGTTGAGAACGGTTGGATAATAGCGTCTGACTTCCGGGTCGGAGGTAATCGCGCAAAATGGCTCCAAATCAGAGTCTTGCCAAAGGCGGAGAATTAAGCGATCTGTTTCCAGTTGCATAATTAGTTGCTGTCCGGAATGAATTCCCAAGTGGTGCCGTCTTTGCTGTCTTTGATGGCCACGCCCTTGCTTGTTAACTCATTGCGAATTTGATCTGCTTTGGCAAAGTCTTTGTCTTTCTTTGCTTGCGTGCGTTGGCTGATCAATTCTTGAATCTGCGATTCTTCAATTTTTGTGTTTGCCGGGCGAAGAACAAGTTCTTCGGAAGACTGTTTCAGCAAATTCAATCCCAACACAAGATCGTAAGCTGCAATGATACGGATCATTGCGTGTGGCGGCAGTTCGCTGTTGGCAATAAGTTCATTCAATAACGCCAGCGCTTTTGCTGTGTTCAAATCGTCTGAAATAGCAGCATCAAAATCCGAAAGCCATTTCTTCTCGGTCGGAAGAATGTCCTCGCTCAGTGACTGGATCAATTTGTTGAGTGGTTCGCCGGCTCTAATTTCTATCTTGTCAGTTAGTTCAATAGTTTCGATGTCGGCGGTTAACTTGATCGCTTCAATTCGTTTGATGAGGCGTGTCAGTCCTGTTCTAGCTGACATGAGGGCGTCGATAGAAAACTCCAGTGGTGTTCTGTAACTTGCTTGCAAGCAGAAGTAGCGATAGACAAGCGGGTGAATACCGAGATCAATGATTGACTGCAGACGCATGAAGTTGCCGCTAGACTTGGACATCTTTTCACCGGCACTTAAAACCAGAAACTCATTGTGGATCCACCAGTCTGCTCCTGGGTTGTTGTTGTCCAGGTAAGCTTGGTTCTGTGCGATCTCGTTGCAATGGTGCACTTGCCGGTGGTCTATGCCACCGGTGTGGATGTCAAATCGTCTGCCTAGCTCATTGATACTCATCACTGAGCATTCCAGGTGCCAGCCTGGTGCGCCGGTTCCCCAGGGGCTTTCCCATTCCATCAGACGTTTTTGATCCTTGGGCGAGAAGCGCCAGATGGCAAAGTCGGCTGGATTACGTTTACCTTCCTTGACGGCTACTCTTGCACCGGCTTCTTGCCCTTCAAGATCAAGCATGGCGATCTTTCCGTATTCCGGTAATTTGCTTATGTCGAAGTAAAGGCCGTCGTCCAGGACGTAGGTGAAACCCTTTTTGTCGAGTTCCTTGGCAAACTCAATCATCTCCTGGATGTTGTCGGTTGCTTTGCAGATGATTACTGGTTTGAGTATGTTTAGTTGTTTGATATCAGAGAAGAAATGATCTGTGTAAAACTGGGCAAGTTCCCAGACGGTTCTGCCCTGCTTGCTGGCGGACATTTCCATTTTGTCTTCGCCTTCGTCGGCATCTGACGTGAGATGCCCGACGTCGGTGATATTCATTACGTGATTTACGTTCAAACCTTTCCATTGCAAGACTCGTCGCAAGGTATCGGTGAATATGTAAGCTCGCAGGTTGCCGATGTGCACATAGTTGTAGACAGTTGGACCGCAACTGTACATGAGCACTTGTTCGTCAGTCAGAGGCTTGAATTCCTTCAGCTCTCGACCCAGGCTGTTAAAGAGTTTGATTGGTGTTTGCATTGGAGTATCTCGAAAGGTTTTGTCTAGCTTAAACAGTTTGTTTGCTTTGACAAAATCCAAGAGCGGCTTCCAGTCTAGCTTTCACGCGTGCTTCGCCAAGGTTTGCGATCATTGAACCCAAATCCGGACCTTGCACTTTGCCTGATAGGGCCGTGCGTATCGGCCAGTAGAGATCTTTGCCTTTCAAGCCAAGCTCTTTGCCGATATTGTCGACAAGCGCTTTGCACCCGGCCGGATCGGCGTAAGGGAAATTCGAGGAAATATCAAGAACTTGTTTGAGGACTTTTGCTGATTGTTCTTTGGCAAGGACAGTGTCTTTGAGCTCGTCGGAAATTTCAACCTTTGGCTCAAAGAAGAAGCGAGTTGCTTCTGTAATTTCTGAAAGCGTGGTTAGTCCGTCACGCACACAGGAGACGATTTTCTCCAAATCTGCACGTGTATATCCGCTGCCTTCAAAAAGCGGCAGATAAGGCATAGCTCTATCGGTAATTATCGCCAAAGAAAGATCGCGGATGTAGTGGCTGTTAAACCAGTTCAGTCTCTGCACATCAAAAACCGCAGGAGACTTGCTTACGCGCGACAAGTCGAACATCTTGCAGCCTTCTTCCAGGCTGAAGATTTCTTTGCCTTCAGCAGGGCTCCAGCTTACCTGTGCCAGATAATTCACAATTGCTTCCGGCATGTAGCCTAGCTTGCGATAGTTGTCGATGTGGACGGCTTCCCCGTGCAAGCGCTTGGATAGCTTGCGGCGCTGTTCGTCAAAGAGCAAAGCAGGATGCGCAAACTCAGGAGGTGTTGTTCCCAGAGCTTCGTAGATAAGAATTTGCTTGGCGGTGTTGTGAATATGGTCTTCGCCGCGAATGACATGAGTCATTTTCATATCGATGTCGTCGACAACAACAGCGAAGTTGTAGGTTGCCACACCGGTTGACTTGACGATCACCATATCGCCGCCAAGGTCCGAAGACGAAATTTCAATTTCGCCTTTAATGCCGTCATGCCAGCTTACAATGCGAGGCTCGTCAACACGGAAGCGAATTGCCGGAATGCGACCTTCTTTTTCGAATTGAGTTAGTTTTGCTTCCGACAAATGACGGCAGCGGTTGTCGTAGCGGGCGGCTTTGCTTGCTGCTTTTTGTTCTTCCTTCAAGCGAGCCAGCTCGTCTTGTGTGCAATAGCAAAAGTAAGCAGTACCGTTAGTAATTAGCTGGTTGGCTACTTTCTCGTAATGATCAATTTTTTCCATCTGGCGGTAAGGCGCATACGGCCCGCCAATATCAGGACCCTCGTCCCAGGTAAGCTCAAGCCATTTGAGTCCGGCGAGAATATCTTGTGTGTGTTCTTCTTTGGATCTCTCTTCGTCAGTGTCTTCCAGACGCATGATAAAAGTGCCGCCATGTCTTTTGGCGTAGAGGTAGTTGTACAACGCCGTGCGCGCCGTTCCCACATGAAGGGTGCCGGTTGGCGAAGGGGCAATTCTTACTCTGACATTAGACATGACTTGTGACAGATGGTCCTAAAGGAAAAATCCCATTGCGTGGCAATGAGACTGACTTATAACACACAATTGTAACAGGTAAGACTTGACTTGTTACTCGGCGGAAGACAAGACCAGGCAGGCAACAGGTACAACACCAGCGCTCATCATGTTCAACTGGCGGGCAGCACCGCGGGAAAGATCGAGTACGCGATCACCAACGAATGGTCCTCTGTCGTTAACTTTTACTACGACGGACTCACCGGTGTTGCGATTAACAACCAGTAATCTGGTGCCGAAAGGCAAAGTGCGGTGAGCGGCGGTCATACCGTCTTGGTTGTAGATAGTGCCATCGGAGGTTCTGCGACCGTGGAAGTGCGGTCCATACCAGGAAGCCTTACCGGTAAAGGAAGAGACTGCCTTGCCGGCGTGAGCCAGCCTACGGGAGATGTTGGTGGAGAAGTTTTCGGCTATCTTGCCGCCCAATGCTTGTGGCAAGAGCGGTGCGCCATATGCAGCACGAATGTCATTGACCAGGCTATAACTCATTTCTTTTGCCTGAGTCACTTTGTCTTTGTCGGTGTCGCCGGTTGCCATAGTGTCATTAAGATCAAATGACAGAACTGTGGTTCCGTGCAATTGCAATCCCACGGTGTCGCCAAAGCGCGACGGCAAGAGATCGTTGACATTGAGTTTTTTGTCTTCTAGAAGAGCTTGTAACTTACAAGCTAGATCTTCTGCTTTAACACCAGCTGTACCGGTGCCGGAAATACCTTGGAAGGTAACCAATTCTTTGCCGTTGAAAGTTACAGTGGCGTATTCCATTTCGCCTTCTTGCCAAACGGAGGCAGCGACGTCAGGAGCCAAGGCTGTAGTGATGGCTGCGTTTGCTGGGCTTTGCCACAAGGTAAACGCGGCAGCTATTGCTATTAGAGTTGTTACAGTTTTCATAGTTGTTGTTGCTTCGGAGCTGTACTCGGTCTTGTTTCCTGTTCGAGCTAGGGGGTCGACTCGCTTATAAGACTGTTTCTGGAGTTCAATTAGTGAAGCCGCCATTTGTGAATGGGCGACTCGGTGAAGCAGGGCAAAAGTTACCAGACGGCTTCGGGTCGAGTCAAAGAACTCTTGGCAAGACGAATTTTTGCCACCAGGCTGGGAACCAGCATTTTATTGGACGGAGTTAATTCCAAAGGGGTTGACAAAGCATTTTTTATAATGTGCTTGAAAAGAGCCGGCGTAATTCCTTGCACGGCAAGGATTTCGTATTTCGCCCAAATCTCATAAACACAAAAAATTGACGACGAAATAATCAAGTGGTTACGCAATGTAACACTTTCCTTAATTGCGTTGCACGCTGGTGGCATAATGACACCAAAAACAAGATCTCGAGCCGGCAAAGTCAGTGACAGACAATGTTTCCGGGAAACACGAAGGACCTTGAGACTTAACAAGCCCTTGGTAACCATTTGTTGCGAATTATCAGGCGTTAAGGTTCATCGAGTGCCGCATGGCAAGCCAATTCTTCGTATATATACGTAGAAAAACTTTCGTTTCCCTTTATGAAATTGACTCTGCAAGCCAGTCTGAATTCATATCAAAATTTGCGTAAACAGTTTGCACATCATCGTGACTTTCTAGTGCATCGAGAAGGCGCAACAATTGTTTTGCTATGTCTTTGTCTACAACTTCTACATAAGTAGATGGCACCATCGTTACTTCTGAGCGCGCGATCTTGTGTCCTGCTGCATTTAAACCCTTGCGCACGGCTTCCAAACTATTTGGTTGGCAAATGATTGTTACTGACTCTGCGTCACTTGTGTCCATGTCGTCGGCGCCGGCATCAAGCGCTGCCATCATCAGCTCATCATCGTTCAACTTGGCGTTCCTATCTATGTGTAATTCGCCGCGTTCCGTAAACATCCAGCCAACGCAACCGGTTTCTCCAAGGTTTCCGCCGAATTTAGAGAAGTAACTACGAACATCACCGGCTGTGCGGTTTCTGTTATCTGTCGTGCATTTGACTAATATTGCTATGCCGCCTGGTCCGTATCCTTCATAGGCCAGGTCTTCTACGTTGCCTTCACCCGATCCCCCTTGCCCTTTCTGGATGGCGCGATGAATGTTGTCGTTGGGCATTCCCTCTTGTCTGGCGCGGTCAAGCGCTTGCCGCAGACGGAAGTTGGCGTCCGGGTCAGGACCGCCAAGCTTGCTTGCCACAATTATTTCGCGAGATAACTTGGCATAAGCAGCACCCCTCTTTTGGTCAGTGACAGCTTTTTGCCTTTTAATGGTCGCCCATTTGGAATGTCCGGACACATTTTCCTCCTTTAACGCTCCGGTGCCGCTGGCGGCACCTTCACTGATCCGACGACACCTTTAGTGTCGTCTCCTCTAGCCAGCATTATAGCTACGCATCGCCGCGACCTGCTCATCGCAGCTCTTGCTTCGCTTCTTCCCGGTTGGTCAAGGGCTTTTTTACAGTTTCTTATACATATATAGAAGTACATATATGTATAAGAAACTATTGGCGTAAACGTCTTTGGTTGAAAGGCGGGCATATTAAGAAAGTAGAAACCCAGCCTGTTTTTAAGGCAACCATCAGTGAGGTTAGTATGAGGACGCATGCTCTTTTAAGTTTCCTTATCCTGTCATCGGGCATTAGTTGTCCTAGTGTTCTGGCGGCACCATCTGATAAAGCCGTGGCTGGGCAAACGGTAAAACCGCTTCTGATAGCGCGCAAAAAAACGTTTCGTTTGAAAATTGAGCGAGATCAGGCAATGGCTGATGAGCTTCTACTGAAGCAAAAGTATGCCGATGCTGAAAAGCTCTATCGACAAGCCTTGGCTAGAAACGCCAAAAATGTGCCGGCAATTGTTGGATTAGGGATGGCACTGGGCAAGCAGTTCAAACTTGACGGTGCCGAAGAGCAATTCGATAAGGCAATTGCCATCGATCCTTTTAACGGTATGGCGCACACAGGTAAAGCGCTGGTGCTGGTAAACAGATTGCAGTCGTCGTCAATGACGATCATCAAGCAGCGGGACTCCATGCTGAAACAAGCGGAAGCCCAGGCGAAGGAAGCAATAAGCATTGATCCGCATTCGCCGGAATCGCATGCCATGCTTGGCACTGTCTACAAAGAGCAGAATCGTCTTGATGAAGCCGCCAACGAATTTCGTGAGGCTACAAGACTCGATCCCAAATACTCTGACGCATTTGCTGGACTGGGCTTGGTCAAATTATCGCAAGAGTCGTTGGCCGAAGCTGCCGAAAACTGCAGACGAGCAATCCAATTGAACTCAGGAAATTCCGCTGCACACTACGGATTAGGCAAGGCGCTGTTAAAACAAGGACTGGTTGATGAAGCCATCAAAGAGTTGAATATTTCTCTTTATCAGAACCCCAATAGTGCACCAACTCACCAGGCGATGGGCGAAGCTTATGAAACGCAAGGAAATACCGTTGCGGCGATTAAAGAGTATCAAGAAGCAATTCGTATCAAACCGGAAAATGCCGCTAACTACATTCACATCGCCGACATTCGTGATGCCAGAGGCGACGTTGAATTAGCTATTGCTGAGTTGAGATCAGGGCTTGAAATAATGCCCACCAATTCGGAATTACACTTACGCGTAGCGGACAGTTCTTTGCGCGTGGACAAATTTGATGATGCTATCAAAGAATACAAAGCATGCATGGATCTTTCTCCTAATAATGCCGGTGCTGCCAAAGGACTAGCGCGTGCTTATTATTTGAAGTCTGCAAAAGAAGCTAGCGGAGCTTTCTTTGTCTCTAATGAATTTGAAGAAGCGCAACGTCAATTAGATCAAGCAATTAAATTAAATCCTGATGACATGGAATTGCGACTTGCTGCCGCCAAATTACGCTCAATGGCCGGTACACCGGTTGATCTGGCAGCTATTGGTACGCCAAAAACAGACGGTGAGCGAATTGCCTATGCAGAAGCACTGCTTGCGCAGAACAAATTCAATGAAGAAGCTCAACAGATGAATATAGTCATTGGATCAGCAACCACCGCTAAACAAACTTTCGCAGTGGCTGACTTGTCCCTGATGATCAAGGATTTGGACAATGCAGAGGCTGCTTACAAAAAAGCGGCAACCTTCCCTGGTGGCGAAGAGCGCGCTAAGCGAGGACTGAGCCAAGTTGCTAAAGCTCGTGAAGTGGCGCGACAAGACTTGACGCTGGCCGATGACTTGGCACGCAAGCGTCAATTAGCTTCAGCGATCGACAAATATCATGCTGCGATTTTTGACAATCCCAAAGTATCTGATTCTCGACTTGGACTTGCGCAAACTCTTGAGCGGGTGTCAAATCCGACTCCCAATGAATTGCGTGAAGCAATTGTCCAATACAAAGCCTACATGGCCCTCGAGCCAAATATCCCGGAAAAAGAACGCCAAAAAATCGTCCGCAAAATGCAACGCCTCGAGGAAAGAGCTTATCGGATCGAACAAAAAGGCAAGGCAGCAAAACGCGGATATTAAATTGAGAGTCCAATAGACCCATTAATTTCCTAATGTCCTTGTCAAGCAAAACTGCTAAAATACCCGCGTGTTTTACACGGGTAAAAACGTAACCATCCTAGGGGCGGGCAGATCCGGCTTAGCCACTGCTTTGTTCTTGGCTGAAAGAGGCGCCCAGGTTACAGTTTCTGAGCTGTCAACATTAGCGTTTGATAAAGATCTGGTTCTGGCTGACTTGAAGGCAAAGGGCGTCAAGTTCGAAACAGGGGCTCATTCCGACGAGGCAATTTCTTCGGCGGATCTCATTGTTACCAGTCCAGGAATTAAACCAGAAGCAGAAGTAATGGTTCGTGCACGCAAGCACAAAAAAGAAGTTGTTTGCGATATTGAAATTGCTTATCGCGAAGCGCAAGTTCCAATTATTGCGATTACAGGAACTAACGGTAAATCAACTACTTGTGCGCTCATCAGTCATATCCTGACGGAAGCCGGTTACAAGGCCCCGGCTTGCGGCAATATCGGCGTACCGATACTTGCCGAGTTTTCGAAGAAGCCGGATTTCCTTGTTGTTGAAGTCAGTTCATATCAAATTACTTACAGTCCGACATTTGCACCGCAAGTCTCTATCTGGCTGAACTTGACACCAGATCATTTGGATTGGCATGGCGGCATGAATGGTTATATCGATGCCAAACGGCAATTGTTTGCCAACCAAAAAGAAGGACAATTTGCTGTTCTAAACATGGACGATCCTATTGTTGCTGATACAAAAACCAAAGCAACAGTATTCCCCTTTAGTGTTTCATCAAAGGTAAAAAAAGATGGTGCGTTCCTGACAGGTGATAGGCTTTCTTATCGCTTGAATGGAGCCAAGAACCAGTTGTGCCGATTTGGTGACTTGAAGATTATTGGTCAGCATAATGTGGAAAATGTTTTGGCTGCAATATCAGCGTGCGCATTAGTCGGATTGAAAGCACCCGAAATTGAAAAGCACGTGAAGTCGTTTACTGCCCTTGAGCATCGTTTGGAATTTGTTGCCGTCATTGATGGCGTTGACTACTACAACGATTCTAAGGCGACAAATACTGCTTCGGCAATTAAAGCGCTGGAAGCATTTGGTGATGAGCAGGTCGTTCTCATTGCCGGTGGGCGTGACAAGGGAACAGATCTTGGCGAATTTGTTGACTCAATTAGGAAACACGTTTCAAACGTGATTTTAATTGGCGAAGCAAAAGAGCGCTTTGAAGAAGCTTTGAAGGCAGGCGGTTTTACCAACTGCCACAAAGTGGATAGTTTAGATGCGGCGGTGGAATTAGGTGGTCGATTGAGGCAGGGGGCGGTGTTACTTTCACCGGCTTGTGCCAGTTTCGACATGTTCAAAGACTATGAGGATAGGGGACGTGTCTTCAAAGATATTGTCCGTACAAGACTCAAGATCAAGGCGCCGTCCTGACAACAGGAGACGAGGCCAAGAACCCGCTGAACCAGAGTTCCGCGGGCTGCCTAACCGCACGCTCATAAGTCTAACTATTGGTTTTGTTTGTTTTGGATTGATGGCTGTTTATAGTGCTTCTGCTAACGAAGCGCTCGTAAGCTTTCAAGATTCAACTGCGT
>SBAT01000296.1 GCA_005240105.1 Chloroflexota bacterium | reverse complement strand
GGTGACGTCCTTAGGTTTTCCGCCACCCTCATGCGAATTTTGTGATGTTCGCTAACAGCAAGCTGCGCTAACTCTTCTATTGTTGTTTCCGGACTTCCGGCTCTCAAATAATTCTCAATCCAGTTCATGCCCAACATGGGAATCACCTCCGCTCCTCCATAAGTGGAATGATTTCTGTAAAATGCCGATGACGGAAAGCGTACTTCCGCCGGGCGGCAGTACCTATGTACTACCGCCCACTTAGTGCTTAAACACCAGCCGAACGGGCTGGACGAAATATATAGATGGTATTCAGATAGTCATGCCGTTCAAGTGAGTAAACCAGCCTCCTTCAAGTAGTTATGAATAGAATGATTTAGCTAACCTAAGCGGAAGGAAATCGAAACCTTCCAAGAATTTATATAGCAAAACTTTTTCGTGCAGTCAAGCCGCTTAATCTTTTTCTTTCAATTCTTGAAACCCTTATCATCACTGCTTATTGGCGCAATCAAATCTAGGTTTTGGTATCCAAGCCGTCAGCGGTAAGAACCCTGAACTTCTATATGTACTGCTACTGCCAGCGGTGTCACGTAAGGCCCGAAAAAGTTTAAGAAAAGTTGTTTTTATGGCACCTGCGGTTCATTCATGGATAAATTGAAAATGTACGCTGCTTGTTAGGATTAGTTGATACTGCATTACAAATCTCAGATGTTATTTAGTTAGGAGGCATAGGATATGCTGCTAAAGAGAATTGCAGATACTGATATGTTTAGCTCTGTGCGCAACATGCAACGATTGCAGCAACAGCTGAATCGGATGCTGACGGCAGACAATTGGCAATCGACCCAAGAGTATCCCGCTATAAATTTATGGACATCCGAAAACGGCGCAATCGTCCAGAGCGAAATTCCCGGCATCGATCCAAAGGAGGTTGACATATCACTAGTAAACGACACTTTGACAATTAAAGGATCTCGCAATCCTGACACCCTGCCGGAAGAGCCCAGGTGCCATCGCCAGGAGCGCGGTTGCGGGCAATTTACGCGCTCGCTGCAACTACCTTTCGATATAGAAGTAGATAAGGTTGAGGCACGCTTTAGCAATGGTGTCTTGCAAATTGCCTTGCCTCGCGCAGAGGCGGACAAGCCAAGAAAAATTGGTGTTGTCTCGGAGTAGCATTAGTCTTTTACTGGGGAGGTTTATTATGCCTGCTGAACTGATGGAAACAAACAAAATAGAAGCTGTGCAAAACGGCACGGAACAGACAAGGCCGCAGACGCTGTTTGTTCCAAGAACCGACATATATGAATCCAATGACCATTTGCTTCTCCTGGCAGACATGCCAGGCGTGAAACAGGACTCTGTGGACATCATGCTGGAGCACAACATCCTGACCATTTACGGACACGTCGAGCCGCCGGCATTTGAGGGCTATACCCTCACCTACTGCGAGTACGGCATCGGCGACTACCGGCGTGTTTTTACCCTGTCAAACGAGATTGATAGACAGGGGATTCAAGCGTCGGTAAAAAATGGGGTTTTGAAGTTGGTTCTTCCCAAGAGTAAGAGTGCCATGCCCAGAAAGATTGCCGTGAAAACGGAGTAGAACAATCGCTGCAAGTTCAATCATTGTATTTACCGAATCTTTGACAAGGAGGTTTGTATGAATTCTGTTGGCAAAGTAGTTGAGACTCTTGTTTTAGGGAAAACCAAATCTGTCTTTCTGGCGTTATCTTTAGGGTTGGCCCTGGGTGTTGCAGGCGGACAACTGTTGCATTGCGATGCGGAAACAAACAAAAAGGCTGCAGCAACCGAAAATGATCAAGCTCAGATACCAGTGCATGTGCATGCCGGAAAAGCGACCGGCAGCAAACGAGTGTCGGATTTGGATTCGACTATCAATGGAATGCGCGAGTCGGCCTCTGCACTTAGTCTTCCATCCAGTATGTTTGAGCCGTGGTGGAGGACAATGCTGCGCGACCCGGATGCCAGTTGGATTATGCGAAATTTTGATGTTATTTCATCGGATCCGGATCGAAGTTGGAATTTTCCTGTCGGCTTAGGGAGCTATATCCCGCGGCTTGATACGACAGAGAATAATGATGTGATCCGAATTTTTGCTGAGGTGCCCGGCATTGAGGAGAAAGATCTTGATGTTACCGTCACCGATGACGCCGTGACCGTTAAGGGCGATAAGAAGGTGGATTTTAACAGTCCTGACTCTAAGCAAGCGAAGGGACTCCAGACGATCGAGCGCGCCTATGGGTCGTTTGAGCGAACTATTTCTCTTCCCTGCAGAGTTGAAAGCGACAAGGCAGAAGCAACTCTCAAGAACGGCGTTTTAACAATTACCATGCCGAAAAGTCATGCCATTCAGACGCAAAGCAAAAAGCTTAGTATCCGGCGAGAATGACCATGCCAAAGTTTTAGCGCCCAAGGAGTTTTAATTCCGAGAACCACTCTAAAGAGGTTCAGCGTCACGAATGCGATAGAAGTACAGCCTGATTTAGTCCCAGGGAGGGTGTCGGGAGTTCGAATCTCTCCGAGGGTGCCATTTGGGTGATTGTCCGACCCGGACACATAGGTAACAGAACGTTCCGGAGACACAGGTTACACTTTTTGCCTTTTAAGTAGGCGAGAGTGGATGCCGTGGAAGGAGAGTTGACAGGCATTGAATAATTGCGCGAAAGCTCAATAACTGCGCGGTAAGAACATCAGCCAAATGCTTTCCAATTCACTGAAAGCGGTCAAGTCTGTCTGACTCCCCTTGTAACTAGAAGTTGTATGTTCAAAATAGTCCCGCTCGGGAGCATTTCTCGTGTCGGCTGATGGTTTTGT
>SBAT01000335.1 GCA_005240105.1 Chloroflexota bacterium | reverse complement strand
GCACAAGCTGGCTTTGCTCCAGGTTTTAATAACCAGTCCCAACAGCGCTGGTATTACGATCAATTACGCCGCAACCGTAGAGCCGGAGTATTTGTTCCTATCTGGTAATTACGGAAGGACGTAACTTTGAAGGAAACAATGGTCACATTGTTTCCTTCTTTCTTTGTATTAACATAATCATAAATTGCCTACCTTGCATATCAACAATAAGCCTCTATTCTGGGGAAAGAATCTAGACTGGTTGACAATATCAAGGAGAAAGACAGTGGTACGACGCTTAGCAATAGTTGTGGCTTTATCGTTGCTGGTAAATTGTTTGGCTATTAACATTGCAAGTGCCGCTGACTCGCAACTAGCTGTAACTTCACCGCTAAAGCAAGAACCCTGGTGGAAACATGCGGTCTTCTATGAGATATATCCACGCAGTTTTGCGGATGCAAAAAATGCCGGCGTCGGCAATCTTCAGGGGATAATATCCAAACTGGATTACTTGAAAGACTTGGGTGTCGATGCTATCTGGATTACGCCATGTTACCCGTCGCCCCAAGTGGATTTTGGCTATGACATTTCTGATTACGAGAATATTGCTCCCGAGTACGGCACGCTTGCTGATTTCGATCAGTTGGTAAAAGAAGCAAATGCGCGCAATATAAAAATCGTCATGGACCTTGTGATGAACCATACGTCGGATAAGCATAAGTGGTTTATCGAATCTCGCTCCTCGAAATCTAACCCAAAACGTGATTGGTACATATGGCGTGATGGGAAGGACAACGGACCGCCCAATAACTGGAATTCTATCTTTGGACATTCTGCCTGGACGCTTGACCCGACAACCAAACAGTATTACTACCACTTCTTTTATCCTGAACAACCGGATTTGAACTGGCGTAATCCGGCAGTGAAAAAAGCAATGTTCGATGTTGTGCGATTCTGGCTCGATAGAGGTGTCGCTGGTTTTCGCTTAGATGCGATAACGACATTGTTTGAAGATCCAAATCTCAAGGATAACAAAGTACTAGCCGGTAAGAATGCCTACGGCGATCCGAATATGGCAAACGAGAATAATGACCACTCTCCGCAAATTCACGAAGTCCTGCGCGAGCTTCGCCAAGTGATTAATAGCTATCCCGGTGACCGTGTCTTGGTGGGTGAGACTTATGGCAAAGACCTGGCTGACTTGTGTCTGATGTATGGCAAAAATGGTGATGAGATACACCTGCCGATGAACTTTCAATTTGCCTACATCAACAAACTTTCAGCGCCTGATTTTCGCGCTCGCATAGATGAATGGGACAACAACCCGGCAAAAGGCTGGCCGGTTTACTTATTCAACAATCATGACTGTGTCCGCAGCTACAATCGCTATGGTGATGGCGTTCAGAATGATCAAATTGCCAAGCTTATGGCGACCATGTTGCTGACCTTGCGTGGCACGCCATTGCTCTACTATGGCGAAGAACTGGGCATGGAAAACCGTGATCCCCGGTCAATTGATGAAGTCTACGATCCCATTGGTAAACTGGGCTGGCCCAAAGAGAAAGGCCGCGATGGCGAACGTACCCCCATGCAATGGAATGCGGATACGAATGCCGGCTTCAGTCAAGCAAAACCTTGGTTGCCTGTCACTGCCAGCTATAAGAGTCATAATGTCGCGGTTGAGGAAAAGGACCCTAATTCAATCCTCAACTATTACAAAAAGCTGATTCAATTGAGACGAGTAAACCCTGACCTGCGTGAGGGCGACTACAAGTCCCTGAATGCAGGTGACAAGAGTGTTCTTGCTTACTTGCGCGGCAAAGATAACAGTTATGTCCTGGTTGCTCTCAATATGAGTAAATCTGCTCAGAAGATTCGCCTACAGTTGCCTGAAGAAGTAAGCAGGCACGCAAAACTGTTGATTTCAAATGCGACTGGTAGCCAAACGGTAGATCTGTCCAGTGACTTAAACCTTGATCCATTGGGCGCTTATGTTTGGGAAATAGTGCGCTAATCATTATCTGGATTTCTTCATCTAAATTTCTTCAGATCTCAATTTCTCCAGGCAACCAGGCTGTCTAGAAATCATAGGCTGCGTGTAGATGCAAGTGCAATGCCGGGGGTAATTGAGGAGAATACACCATGGCAGAGAACATAAGAGACGGTCGGACTATCGCCGAGCCGTCTAATTGTGACAGCATCCTACCTGATCTATACCAGTCGCAAAAGACATTAAATACAGCTGTGGAGCAAGCTCCTAAGGAATTGGATCTGCCGCCGGTGGAGATAGTTGATCCGTTAGAAAAGGCATTAAAGGCTATATTCGAAGGCGATCTAGCGGAGCTGAAGGGAATCGTAGATTGCGGACAGAGTGTGATCGATGAACTGGCAAAAACCCTCAGGAACTTAGGCTATCGGGTAGGTCAGTTTAACAAAAGAGACCAGGATGACGGATATAGATCCCTAGTTATAGTTCCACCAGGAAGCAAGATTGGCCTTCAAATCTCGCGGTGGTGGTATCGTCCCGAGTCTCCAATGCATAATGGACAGTTATATCCGATTGACGGAAGGTCCGAAATCAACGTTAGAGCCGTAGCTGTGTCCGACAAAGACATAGATACTGCCCACGGTTCTGGACCGGAAGTCATCGGCAGTGCTGACTTAAATTACGCTGTGAAGGCAATGCGTGATGCTGCTAACGAATGTCGAAAAAGTGGTAGCGATGTATAAGAATAAGCGGGGGAGCACATGTACATGTAAGGAGAATGACAATGACAGATCGAATATTAGGGGACGGACGCATTGGTGAACAAGTGCCGGATTTCTCAGGTCGAGGTGGAATTGACGCTTTGGAATTGCTCAAGGAGCGCCCTGCACGTGAATTTAAGTT
>SBAT01000071.1 GCA_005240105.1 Chloroflexota bacterium | reverse complement strand
GCCAGGTAGTTGTAAAAGTACAGCGTCCAGGTTTGCCGGAATTACTGAAAAACGACGTACAGGCACTCTCTGTAATTTCCGAAGAAGTAATGAAATACCCAAGCCTTGCCAGACACACAGACTGGCCGGGGACGGTCAAAGAATTTGCCCGCACTGTTTTTGAAGAAATCGATTACATCGCCGAAGGGCGCAATGCCGATTGCTTCAGACATAATCACCGCATCAATGAACGCATATACATTCCGAGAATTATCTGGCGTCTAACAGGCCGTCGTGTTCTAACTATCGAATATGTGCCTGGTGTCAGAGCAACTGACGTAGAGGCAATTGAGAAGCTCGGCATCGACCGCCGAGAAATTACAGCTATCGGTGCTAATTTCTACCTCAAGCAATTACTTGAAGACGGATTCTTCCATGCTGATCCGCACCCGGGCAATATGCGAGCCATGGCTGATGGGCGAATTGGAATTTTCGATTTCGGCATGGTTGGACGCGTCTCGCCGGAATTGAAACGCAGCATGGTGCAAGCACTATTACACGTAATAGACCGCGACTACTTAGCACTGGTCGATGATTTCGTGGACATGAAATTCCTGCCGCCTGATGTTGACAGGCATGCACTCTGCCGAGAAATTACACCGATTGTTGAAGCTCGCTTTGCCGAGGGCTTAAACAAAGTCCGTTTCCGCAAACTGCTCTTGGATTTCTCCGACCTTGTCTGGCGCTATCCCTTCCGCCTGCCGAGCGAATTTACCTTCATCATGCGCGCACTTCTAACCTTGGAAGGCGTGGCACTAACCATCAATCCTGACTTTAATTTCATCGATGCTTCGCTGCCATTTGCCCAGCGTATGGTCTTAAGAAACTCCGGCGCAGCCATTGGCCAGGTGATTATGAAAGAAGTCTTCCCTGATGGCCGCTTCAATCCGCAGGCTGCAATTAACCTTTTCCGCACGGCGGCTAAGCTGTCAATGCTTAGCTCCGGCGGCAGTTTCTAGAAGAAAAGGACTTGATATAAGTCGCGAAATTGAGTAACCTTGTGCGCAATTCCTGGGAGAAATCCCACTTAAATCGCGCTGACTAGAAAGATTTCTCGTGCATTTTCTCCAAGTGGACTTATGATCGGTCAGGCGCTAAGGAAACCCGGTGTTATCAGGAAACTAGAAGGATACCCCCCTCGAGTATGTCAGCAACACTAAGTACTCAACCCAAGTCATATATATCGCCAGAAAAAACTACAGCCACTAAATGTAAAGGCTGTAGCCGCTATACGGATCAGCACGCTAAGTTTTGCGGTGAGTGCGGCAGTGAAACAATCACGGTTCCTAATTTTGCCGGTTTAAAAGGCCATGTGCCAATTAAAGTGGAACCAGCTCTGGCAGCTGAACTAAAGGAACTTGATTTCAACATGTTCCGCCAAAAGGTCTTTCTCATGATCCACTTGGGCTCATTTCTTTTGCTCAACTTAACTGGTGTTGGACTGGCCATTAAGTGCTATCTGGGTGTATGTGGTGACGAGGGCACAAAGCTAGCTCTGGCACTGATACCAATGTTCTATATAAACCTATGTGCCCTGGTATTTCTGGCATACATCAAAGGCACCAAAAACGAGATGCAAATCTTGCGTCAAAAGATTAGCCGCATTCGCTTCAAGATTGAATACGGTTCTATCCTCTAATAGTTGTAGATAAACAACTCAGAACCAATCTTGCTTAGCTTCTCGTGATTGCAGTTGTTCATACCGTACTGCAATTTCCATGTTTTAATTTTCGCCCATTTAGAATAGAGACGGCGAACATCTGAGCAATCGTCGTAGGTAATGAGAAAACGATGGCCGCTTTCCTTCAAGAGATGGGCTAAGCGCTCATGATCAAACTCGTGCAAGCTGCCGTTGCGCCCATAGAGGTTCGCCGACATATAGTAAGGTGGATCTAGAAAGAGAAACACGTCCTTGCCTGGTTTCTTAATCACATCCGCGTAATCGACATTGGTAATTTTGGTACCATCAAGAGCCTCTGGCAGGCTTGCCAGTCGTATTATCGATGATTCGGTAAAGCGTCCCAAGCTGGCTGCGCTGGAAAAACCTCCGGCACGTGTGGTGCCGGAAAAGGTAACTCTATTGAAAAAGAAGAAGAGCAGTGCTTGCCTATACTTGTCCTTGGGTTGTTCAAGGCGAGCTTTTTGGAAGTAGCTTTTAATTTGCGCGCCAGTTGTGAAGCTACCATGCAACCTGGTTAGCTCCTCAACCATTTTCCGGCAAAGCTTTTCATCCTGGCTTACCATCCAAAAGGCTGCAAGTTCTTGGAACTTATCATTGATCCAATAGCGGCGCGCCATGCCGCTACTTTTGGCGTGCAAATAAACACTGCCGCCACCGACCATCGGCTCCCTGTACTCGCCAACCTGGGAAGGCAGCATTTTGGCAATCTGTTGAATCGCCTTCTGTTTGCCACCCGGATACCTGAGCGGTGAACGAATTTTGCTTACCTGTTGCACCCTTACTCCGGTTGCCAGCGCAGATTTGGTTTACGAGCTGCCAGCGCTTCATCAAGCTTCTTAACCGGCGTTGTATGCGGAGCATTGCGCACCATGTCCGGCTGCTCTTTGGTTTCTTTGTCAATCGTTTGCATGATCTCGATAAATTCATCCAGAGTCTGCTTTGATTCGGTTTCTGTTGGCTCAATCATCATGGACTCGGGCACCACCAGTGGGAAGTAAACCGTAGGTGAGTGCACGCCATAATCAAGCATGCGTTTGGCCATGTTCATGGTTGTCACACCACGTTCCTTCTGCCAGATACCGGAGATGACAAATTCGTGCATGCATGGTTGATCGTAAGGCAGGTGAAAATTCCTCCTCAGATTTTCCTTCAGATAATTAGCACTGAGGATGGCATCACGTGAGACTTGCGTTAAACCATTGCCGCCATGAGCGAGGATAAAAGCATAGGCTCTAACCAGGATGCCGAAATTGCCGTAGAAGCCTTTTACTTTGCCTATCGAATGCGGGCGGTCGTGATCGAAATAAAAACGATCTTGATCTCGACTTACAACAGGACAGGGCAAGAATTTTTCCAGATCAGCCCGAACTGCTACCGCACATCCGCCTGGTCCGCCGCCACCGTGAGGGGTGGAGAACGTCTTATGCAAATTCAGGTGGCAGACATCAAAGCCCATTACACCTGGAGCAACCAAGCCCATAATGGCATTTAAATTGGCTCCATCGTAATAGAGAAGTCCGCCTGCTTCGTGCATCAAGCGCTGGATTTCTTGAATCTCTTCTTCAAACAAACCAAGGGTATTCGGGTTCGTGAGCATAATTGCAGCAACATCGTCGCCCAAAACTCTCTTCAGTTCTTTTGGATCTATGTGACCATTTTCTTTGGACTTAATTTCCACAACTTCAAAACCGGCCATCGCTGCTGTTGCCGGATTGGTACCATGAGCAGTGTCGGGTACGATTACTTTACGGCGCTTCTTATCACCTTTAGCCTCGAAATAAGCTTTGATAATCAAAAGCCCAGTCAGTTCACCATGAGCACCAGCTGCCGGTTGCAGCGTAACAGCCGGCAAGCCGACTATCGTGGCAATGGCTTCCTGCAAATTCCACATGAGCTCCAGAGCGCCCTGTATTTGGTCCTCCGGTTGACTAGGATGCAATTCCCGGAAACCTTCCAAGGCAGCCATAGCATCGTTTATCTTGGGGTTGTACTTCATCGTGCAAGAACCCAATGGATAAAATCCTGTATCGATTGAATGATTGAGCTGTGACAAGCGGACAAAATGTCTCACTGCTTCTAGTTCGCTTACCTCGGGCAGGGCAAGCTTCTTGCTTCTCACATATTGCTTGGGCAATAGGGATTCAATGGCAATCTCTCTGCCGCCTGTCGGCGGAACGCCGTGCGCCGGTAATATGTGCGCTCTGCGTCCGCTGTCGGATTTTTCATAGATCAGTTTTTCGTAAATTGCCGTATCCATTTTCTATCCTTCTTTAGTGCTCAAATATGTCCCGATAACCACCAATATCAAGATCCGTCACTGCCGGCAAACAGGCAAACGCCTGATTGGCCATGCTCGTTAGTTTTTCTCTTTCCAAAAGATTTACCATTTGATTGTAGATAGGGATCAAAACTCGAACATCATCGGCTGCATAGTCCAATTGCGACGCACTTAAGTCAGAGCGTCCCCAATCACTTGTCTGGTTTGTCTTGTCCATTTCCGTGCCGAGAAATTCTCTAACCAAATCCTTCAAGCTGTGCCTGTCCGTGTAGGTACGCACCAACTTTGAGGCGATCTTGGAACAAAAGACCGGCCACACATCAACCTTAAGATAATATTTGAGGACGGCCATATCAAAACGTGCGTAATGGCAAAGCTTTAAAACATCAGAGGACAGGAGCTTCTTCAAGTTAGGCGCATTGTCGTCTACGTAACGCACGAAACTTACAAGCCCTTGATCATCGCAAATCTGTACAAGGCAAAGGCGGTCGCGCCTGAGATTTAAGCCTCTGGTTTCCGTATCAACGGCAATAACAGACTTCTTCAAGTAGCTCTCTAAGCGCTCCTGAGACAGATCGCCTGTAAATATAT
>SBAT01000078.1 GCA_005240105.1 Chloroflexota bacterium | reverse complement strand
TGCCCATAGCTCAAAAGTTTCGTGAAGTTTGTATGTTGCCGATTGACTACCCGAAGTGAAGCAAGAGCGGCGATGAGCCGGTCGCGGCGGAACGATGCCGTTGTGCCTGCTGGCTAGCGAAGGTGCAGCGGTAGCGAAACCGGAGCGTTACATCAAGAATCTCGTAGCTTAAGTAACGAGATTCTTCGCAGCACTGCGTGCCGCTCAGAATGACATATAAACCTGATAAAATTTGCCATGCATATATAGAGGTGTCTATGGGCAGACAAGATGACGAGATTCAGCGCAAGCTGAACGAGCTGGAAGCCTCACTTGATTATTCGACCAGCCAGGACGAGGCGAGCACGGTTCTCAAAGTACCGGCAGATACTCAAATGAGTACTACAGCCGGCATAGCCTCTGAATTAAACATATTTATGGGACTGGGATTGCTGCTGACCAGTGTTTTGATGCTCTTTCATCATGTCAAGGTGGGGACCGGTTGGCTTTCCTGGTTTGGCTTCGGTGGGCAAGGATTTGGCTTTGTCATCATTCCATTGCTCATCGGCCTTGGGATTATTTTCTACAACTCTAAGTCAAAGACCGGCTGGATAATCACTGCAGCAAGTTGCGCGCTAATTTTCTTTGCCGTATTGTCTCAATTGGTTATGACTTTCCCAACGACATCTTTGTTGGGGTTGATCATTATGTTTTTGCCTCTGGCATTAGGCGTGGCAATGCTGATGAAGGGCTTGTCGGGTCAAAAGACCGGCAAGTAGCAGGAGTTCTTTATTACTATGGTGCAATCTAAAACAATGACGCAAGCTAGACAGCAAGTCTCGCTGGTTAAGAAGAAATCAGGTGTGGCATTTGTATTGCTGGATTGCCCTGGTCGTTCGAACGTTCTCAATACCAGCACACTAGCAGAATTGGAAGCAGCTGTTCTTCAAGCTAATTCTGACGACGAGATAAAAGCGCTTGTTTATATGTCAGGCAAAGCGGATACATTTCTCTCCGGTGCCGATCTTGGTGAAGTAAAGAAATTTGGCAATAAGCAGGCTGCTCACAAACTATGTCGTGACGGACAACTGTTTCTCAATATAACGAGACACTTACAAAAGCCGATTGTAGGAGCAATTAATGGTGCATGCCTGGGTGGTGGCGTTGAGCTAATCTTGTGCTTGCACAAACGGATTGCCACCAACGATCCAATTACAGTATTTGCTATGCCCGAAGTGCGCCTTGGACTTATTCCTGGACTGGGAGGCACTCAACGCCTGCCTCGTTTGCTGGGAGTTAAGACAGCGCTAGAGGTAATTCTCGGCAGCGAACCTTTCGATGCAAATCGTGCGCTCGAAATTGGGCTTATCGACGAAATTGTAGCCAGCGACGATCTCATGTCTCGGGCAGAAGAAGTTGCTCTAGAGTTGGCCGCTGCCGGACCTGAGGCTTTGTCCAAGCTTGTTGAAAAAACAGATGGGACGCCTGCTGATTTTGATGCCGATAAGTTAAAGACTTTGTTTGCCATTACCGAGCGCTCTTTGAGAATTACCACTAAAGGTCATTATCCAGCGCCACCAGCGGCTGTTCGGGTAATGAAAGATGGACTAGCTCAAGGCATAGAAGCTGGTTTGCATTTAGAAGCTGGCGCGTTTTCTGATTTATGCATGGACGAAGTGACGCACAATCTCATGTCCATCATGTTGGCTGCTGAATTTTATAAACAAATGGCATTGTCGCCCTCTAAAAAATCTTCCTTGCCGCCAATTTCCAACATAGGTGTTGTAGGTAGCGGCACAATGGGGACAGCTATTGCCGAGTTGGCTGTTTCTCATGGATATGATGTTTGTTTGAAGGGACGAGATAAAAACCGTGTCAATGTTTCGGTTGAAAAAATTACTGCCTCCTTAGTGCGCAAAGGTAAGCGAGCGGCTAATACAACTATAAAAGAAGGTACGCTGAAAGGCGTAACCGATGTTAAAGAACTGAGCAAGTGCGACCTGATTATTGAAGCCAGTTTGGAAGATGCGGAAGTCAAAAAATCCGTATTTAAGGAAGTACTGGGAGCGGTTACCGACGATTGCGTTTTAGCAACTAATACGTCAGCTCTATCTGTAGCATCGACAATTCCGGAATCGGTAGATAGCAGCAGATTTATCGGCTTGCATTTTTTTCAGCCTGTAGATCGCATGCAGTTGGTGGAAGTGGTATCCCATGGACAAGTAAATCGCGAAGCGGTTGCGGCGGCGTCCAACTTTGTTGCCGGTTTGGGAAAAATTCCTCTTTCAGTGAAAGATACACCGGGATTTTTGGCTAATAGAATACTTGGTACTTACTTGGAGGAAGTGGCACGCCTCACCGAAGAAAATGTGCCGATGAATTGGATTGACGAAGGTCCACTTTCATTTGGTATGCCGATTGCGCCATTTGAATTATTGGATGAAATTGGCTGGCATTTGGTAATTGCGATCGCTGACGCACTGCACGTCGGACTTGGTGAGCGGATGCGACCGCCGGCAAAAATGTATGATTCGGTAAAGGCTGGATTGCGTAGTAAAAAAGAAGGCATAGGTGTTTTCCTCTGGGACGAAAACGGGCGTAAGAATGGATACAATCCTGACCTAGAGCGCCGTTTTAAGGTAACAATTGCCAAAGAGAAAATTGATCCGGCTTACGCCAAAGAACTTGCCGAGCGTTTGGTGTTGCCGATGATAGACGAGGCAGCTAGATGTTTGGAAGAAAAAATTGTTCTTCGGGCGCGTGAAGTGGATGTGGCAACTGTCTTTGGATTAGGTTTCCCACCATTTAGAGGTGGTCTGTTGCGGTACGCCGACAAACTCGGATTGCCCTATGTCAGAGATCGCCTGGAAGTCATTTATAAAAATAGTTTTGGTCAGCGTTCCGTCAGCCAATATATCCACAAGCTGGTAGCCGAAGAGCGCGGCTTCTACGGCCGTGTTGGTGGCGATGAATCCTGACGCTCAGACAAGACGTCTGTTTGTCGGAACATTTTTAAGTCCTGAACAGCAGGAAAGTTTAGGCCGTCTGGCTGAACGTAAGACTGATTTAGAGAAGCATTTGCAATGCCGTGTGCGTTTTGTAAAACCACTGAAGTTGCATTTGACATGGCTTTTTCTTGGCGATGTTGATATGGGCAAAGTGCCCGAGGTTCAAATAAAGCTTCAAGAAATCTCCCGTCAATGGAGACAGCAGTCTTTGAATTATGATCAAGTGCAATTGTGGCCATCGGATAAGCGGGCAAGGATGATTGTCCTTGCGCCAGAAGTGGTGCCTGAAGTTGTACAAGAAACAGCAGCTGCAATAGGCCATGACTTGAAACCGTATGTCAGTAAGTCTGGTCATCGTGATTATCGACCGCACGTTACCTTGGCTCGTCTGGAGCGAGAAAATTTAAACGCCCGCACTATTGAAATTCCGAATTGGCTTGCCGAAGAGTGTTCGCTACCTGTTGTTCACAAAATTGACTGTATCGAACTAATTCAAAGTGAACTTGGTACCAATAGTGATCAATACCAAAG
>SBAT01000409.1 GCA_005240105.1 Chloroflexota bacterium | reverse complement strand
GGCTTAGCTTCGAAAAGGGTGTTGACGGTTTTGTCGATGACACGGCAGGACTAACGCTAATCGCATTGCAAGACATCTTAGAAGTTGGCTGCAACTCGAAACAACAAATCATGCGCAAGGACGTTCTGGCATCGATCAACTATGTAATGTCCGCCAGCCTTGGTGACATTATCAAAGTCTCCATGCCCGAGCACACTTCGCGTGATGTTGTTGGTCACGAGCAAACCGGCAAAATCTTCAAAGAAATCTTCGAGCGCTGCGAAGATCCAAAACGTGCTGTTCCAGCAGTGTTGGTATCCGGTCCAAACGGCGCCGGCAAAACCTTCCAACTGGAAGCCTACGCCGCTGAATCAGGTCGAGTTGTGATTGAACTCACAGGATTGCGAAGCATGTACTTCGGACAAACCGATGCCATCTTCGAAAAGCTTTACCTGTGTATGAAATCCTACAACAAAGGCATGGTTCTGATGGATGAAGCGCACACAGCACTGGCGTCTGTCAGCAGCAAGGATACCCACGAAACCGAAAAGCGACTGATGGGCAATCTCATAAAGCTCATTGGTGATCCTCGCTTTTATGGTCAATGGGTCTGGTCATTCGGCACCTCGCGCCCTGACCTGCTTCCACCGGACATCAAGAGTAGAGCCCCTGTTCAAATACCCATCTTTGATTTAACTGGCGACGAACGCAAAACGTTCGTCATTCAATTATTTGCTCGAAAGGGTATCACCATTGCCGCAGATGAAATAGATGCGGTGATGGAACGAACGGAAAGCTACTCATCTCGCGATTACGGATTTCTCGTCCGAGAGGTCTTGGGATCAAATCGCACCGTTTTGGAAACACTGTCGGTCTGGCAAGCCAGCGCAGCAATTGTCGACGAGCGTCGATTGCAGGCACTGATTGCCGCGCAGCACTGTAGCTACCCCTCACTCATCCCAGCCAAGCTAAAGGAAAACCCGACCGAACTGCAATCGGAGATTGCCCGCCTGAAGTACAAGCTGTACGCATCATAAAGGACACACCAAATGGAATTCCAATTCAACTCAGCACACATGATCTTGCTCATCATGATCTTCGGCGGTCTTCTTCCTTTCGCAATCGTCTTCGGTTGTTACCTGAAAGATAGACGCCATTGGCAAAAGATCGAATGGCAAGGCGAGTTCGGTCACTGCGGACAGAACATCAAATGTACTTGCCGGAGAGACGAGCTCTTCAAATAGTCCAACGTTTCAATGCCCCTAAGAGGACCTGCCAACGCGGGTCCTCTTTCTCTTCCACAGGAGGTTTTTTCTCATGACCAGTATTGTCCTTGATTTTGCGGCGCGAGGCATTATCAATCCGCCTGAAAGTATTCTTTCGGCTGGACTTTATGAAGTACTGATGGGCAGCCGTGCTTTCGGTACGGCCACACCTGGTTCTGATCATGATGTATATGGATACTTCATTTCCAAGGAGATCACACTTCCCTCAAGCTCCGACGACAACGAAGGAAAATTGCGGGTAGTAAATCTCACTGTTAATAACCAAGGCTTAAAACAATATGACCTTGTGCTTTACCCAGTCATCAAATACTTCGAGCTGTGTACGCGTGGCTATTCTCAGCAGCTGGAGCTGCTTTTTGCCCCTGATGCCAATCTGGTGTCGGTGTGTGATGCCACACAGCTCGTGCGAGACAATCGTCATATGTTCCTACATCAAGGAACAGTCAAAGAGTTTTGCCGGTTTGCGCATCAGCAGCTAGATGACATGGTTCATCGCCGGCGCACCGATGGCATGCGCGCGCAATACATCGAAAGTTATGGCTTCGATGTCAAAGCCGCCTACCATGTGGTGCGCTTGATGCGTGAAGCGCATCAGCTGCATATTGAAGGTGATCTGGATTTGCAGAGATGCTCGGGATTGCTACTGAGTATCCGCAATGGCAAGTGGACAGAGCAAGAGATAGTTGATTGTGTTCAACGTCTCGGCTCGGAGATCCAACAACTTCGCAGTCGTCTGCCCGAGCAACCTGATCTCGACGGCATCAGAAGACTATTCCTCAACTGTATCGAAGCCGAAGGTGCTCGGCTAGCATTTCCAGTTGCGGACTTGTTCAGCAGAACATTCTAAACGGCATACGAAGAGGACCTGCCAAAAGCAGATCCTCTAACTTTTGGCGGTGGTGGTGGAAATAATTCAACTTGGCTGAGAGAGACGCGTGGCTCTCGGTCATATCGGAACGCGCCCAGCCTCAATGAGGCAGGAGAAATTGAGATGACGTCTAAGAAAGAAACAGTGAAACCGGAAAAGATGGTTCGACAGGCATTGATGAACTTACTCAACGAAGAACACAAGAGAGTTCAAGATGCCTACAATCGCAAACACAGAAAGAATGAGTCATCGGAAACAGACAAGTCCCCAAAGCCCAGGTCCGTACCTGCCGGTCAAATCTTCGGACTGACGTTTCACAAGACCAATCCCAAGTATGACAATCCTGCCAACACTCCCAACGAGCCAAAGCACATCCTTCGCACGATGGCTTGTCGATTTGGTGTAAGCGTTGGCCAAACCGGCGAAGGTCTCGATTACGAGCATTCGGATCACGGACTTATTGGTGTGTTCGAAATGATCAATCAAAAAGTGCATCTCAAGCGTAGATTGAGATGGCTCGATGCCGACATCAAAGAAAGAGAAGCCAAACTCGATGCTGAAACAAGCAAAAAGAAAGCTGTTCAACAGAAAGTAATGTTGGAGAAAAGAGAAGCCGAACGCTCCACTCTTCACCACTTCGCAACTTTGATCAAACGACTCGAACAGCAAATTGCCTCCGAGTCCGACAAGGCCAAGAAGGCCGAATTGAAGAGTACGCTCGCTGAGACCAAAGAGTCGCTTGCCGTCGTCTTGAAGCCTCCGTACAAGAGCATCAAGCGAACAAGCATTCGCGGCGCTCGGCTTCGCGGTCGAGAAATCGAAAACACGACTCCCTGTCCGGAAGACTAGGAGTTGCCCCTTTGTCATCCTGAGCGAAGCGAAAGATCTCAACGTCTATAAGTCGACCTACTTAAAGACGGCGAGACTCCTCGCGCGCTCGGAGTGACAAAAATCACCGGAGGAAAGTGGATGGTCAATCAAACGTTATTAAAAAGACTGGAAAAGTACCAGCAGTTCCATCAGGAGATTTACCTATGCAAAAAGGACCAGCATGAAAAGCTGGTCAAGAATCCACCAATAACCGACGCAGTCATACTGACTTGCTCTGACCCACGAGTTTTGCCTTCGCTTACATTCCTGAGCGAACCAGGCGACGAATTCGTGGATCAAACACTCGGCAACATCTTCACTGAGAATACGGCCATTGCAATACGCACAGGCATCATGTTGAAAGATGTTCGCCTTGTTTTAGTCATGGGCCACTCTGACTGTTATGCCATGAGATGTTGTCTGACACCCGAGCGTGTAGATCCCATACTCGGTCTGCACAGCCACATAGCCTGGGGTGCCGAACGTGCCTTGAAGAAAGTCCAGGGAATTAACCCCTGCGACAGACACAAAAAACGTGCACTCAAGACAATCACTCAGGAAAACATAATCGACCAGGTCCTCAAAGCTAGAGACTGCATACAACAACTAAGCAGAACCGCCAAGAGACCTGAGATCGCTCAAGACACCCTCGTCGTAGGTCTCTACTACGACCTGGAAACTGGGGCGCTTCTTGTTTACAGAGACTGGACTGGGCGCAAGCCGCAATGGCTTAACGCAGACCGAGTCTTAGGCTAATACCTCTGTCCTTCGGGACACGTAATCACCACCGGAGAAGTGCGGTCCTCTGGACTACAGCGCGCTTTCTCCTACCCAAAGGAAAACGCATTATGAATAACGAAAACAAAAACGAACACCAAAGCGATGGTGGATCTTCGGGGAAAGCCTCTCAACCTGCACGAGGTGGCTGGTCCTATCC
>SBAT01000099.1 GCA_005240105.1 Chloroflexota bacterium | reverse complement strand
TCAGAGGAAGAAGGGGCGCGATTTATTCGATCCCTGGTTCTGCAAGTCCACTCTCTCGGTTGATCCGGAGCGTGTTGTACATAGTTTCCTTGAGTACCTGAGCCGGGGCGGACTCAAAATTTCAAGAGCCGAGTTCGAAGAAAATCTTGTGAAGAAACTGGACGATGTCGCCTTCCGTAAAGATATAGTTCCGCTACTTCGCACAGGCATTACTTATGATTTCGATGCGGCTGCCACATATATGATGGAGGACATAGTGAGCAGGCTTCCTGGAAAGCCTTGGAAGCGACCGGAGTAGTTGTAGGTGTTTTTGGCAAGTTAAATTGTAGCCACTGTGGCAGACGAAAATGTTGCCACTTGGATACCGGGAATCTTTGGCAATCCTCCTGTACGAGCAACGATGCTGAACTTACAATCACAGGGTTGGGTTTTGGAGGATGCGTGATGCTAAGAGTGGTGCTAACTATTGATTGTGATAGATGCAAGCAATCGTATTGGCAGGCTGCCGTGTCTAATGATCCTGAACCGTTCTTTTGGGAGTCGTTTGCATCTGATCTTCAAGGCTGTGCCGGTGGACATGGATGGGTCGTCCCAGAGGAGATCGGCGGCGAGATGATCTGTGACGAGTGTGTGGAGGAAATGGAACGAACAAGTAAGGATACAGCCGGTGATTTCGATTTGCTGGAAGCTTGCAGCTAAATGTTCTAAAAAAGAATTTTTAAAGTCCTAAACCGCGGCGGTAGCCGCGCTTGTCGAACTCACCAACCAGTTTACTGTGCCGACCAACGGGAGGCCGAATAGACTATGGCTGATCTGCGCTAACACTAAATTCGGTGCTACTTGTCCTTACTATTCTTTTTCCTACGAACGCTCTCCTTGAACCGATAGCTTTCTCCATTGGCTTCCACGATGTGGCATCGGTGGGTGAGACGGTCCAGGAGAGCAGCAGTTAGTTTTTTCGATCCAAATATCCCGGACCACTCTTCAAAATCCAAATTGGTGGTGATGAGTGTGGAGAGACGCTCGTAGCGTGCGCTAATTACTTGAAAAAGAAGAGCGGAGCCTTCCGGCGTATAGTTCATGTTGGAGTCCAACATTCCAAGCTCGTCCAGGATCAGCAAATCGTAACGGAGCAGCTGTTCTTGCTGCTTGAGCAGCTGTTTCTCATCCCGAGCTTCCAGCAGCTGGTGAATGAGATCCGCCGTGCTGAAGAATCTGACTCGTTGGCCTTGGTGACAAGCCTGAATTCCCAGAGCGATACCAAGATGGGTCTTGCCGGTTCCCTGCCCTCCGATGAAGATGATGTTTTCTCGTTCCGGAAGATACTGTCCCTTGGCGAGCTTGAGCACGAGTTTTTTGTCCAGAGCCGGAATCTCTTCGAAGTTGAAACTGTCCAGCGTCTTGAGAGTTGGAAACTTAGCTTCGGAGAGTCTACGTTTTCTGTTGTTCGCATCTCGAACTTCAGCCTCCTGCTCAAGCAGGCAGCACAGATAGTCGTAAAAGCTTGCCTGATTCTTAAGCGCCTCGTCTGCAAGCCGCTCGTAGCACTTTGCGATTGTTGGAAGGCGGAGGCGTTTCAAATAATCATTAATCAGTGTTTTGGACATTCCGAGAGTCCTCCTGTTTTGAGTACGGAGTATGCCGCCGGATCTGGAGACATCACTACCCTGCGGCCGGCGAGCTCCGAATGCTCACTGAGATCTAACTGCTCGACTGGACTGGGTCTGAATCGCTCGCGATCGATGGCCGCGATGACCATATCAGCGCTGGCGGTATTCGAGGTGCTTACCCTGGCCAGCACACCAGATACAAGTTCGCCTCCATATTTAACGTGACATCTTAAGATTCTGATGAAATCGCGACCGGCCTGACTCGGGCCGACCGATGCCACCATTTTTTGATAGAACTCCCAATAACCCTCCGGCCACTCATGCTGAATCAATGGACGAGCATATGGAATTGCATGAGGCCGCCTTTCCAGCAAATCGAGATAGTGATCAGGGTTAAGGACGTATTCATCTTTTCCGTAACTGCGGGAATGCTCCGCAACCTTTTCGAGTCCTGTGGTGACTTCTATGCGGTTACAATACGACCGTATAGTTAGTACCTTACCAACGTACTGAGGCGGCACCGAATAGTGGTTAGTCTTCCATGGCACGGTGCAGTATGAATCAACCATCCCGGTTTCTTGCACAGCCGGATCGAACGGCTTTGCCGGCACAGTTAGAAGGAATTCGGTCTCCTTACGCCAGGCATCACATATCGCTCCACTCTGCCCGGCTACTACTCTGTCGTCGTCGGTCCGGCACTTGTCGAGCAAATACGCATTCAGCTCATCAAGCGTTTCGAACTCCGGCACCGGCACCATCCAGTTCCTTCTTGCAAAACCGACACCGTTTTCAACGCCTCCCTTTTCGTGGGCTCCTTCGATTCCCGGCGTACAGAAGTTTGTTTTGAAGTTGTAGTAACCCTTCAACTCATTGAATTCCTTCGTGAGCTTCCTGACCTTACCTTTGCCTACGTGAGCTACCGCTGCTCCCAGGTTGTCGTATGAGATTCGCTCAACAACGCCTTGAAAGTATTCGAAGGCTCTGACATGACCTTCTAAGAATGCCTCCTTGTCTGTTGTTTGGAAGAACATGACGAACTTCTTCCTTGAGAAATTCATCCGCATCTCGAAGCCATGAAGCTTTACTTGCTCCCCGCCAATCTTTGCGTATGATTCTCCGAAGTCCACCTGTGCATCCTTTCCAGGCTGGAAAACCAGAGGAACACTAGCAGCGGTGGCAGGTTTGTTCTTGATTTCTGCCACCATCTGTCTGATCGATCTTGCAGAGCCTTCATAGCCACGCTCGGTAAGGCGCTCAAAGATTCTCTTAGCCGTATGTCGTTGTTTACGTGGAGCAGTTTTGTCTTGCTCGAGTATCGTTTCTATTTCCGCACACCATGCTCCGGTCACGGGCCTGGACCTGGGCGCGGTCAAAAAATACTTTGGCGCATCCGGCTTTTCGAGGTATTTTGATACGGTTCTGCGCGCAATTCCAAATTCCTTTGAGATCCACCGAATGCTCCTTCCGTCGCGAAAATGCATCCAACGAATAGATTGCCAACTTTCTAAGTCCAACAATGATGTCTTCTTATCTAGGTCCACGGAGGGACACGACACCATTATCGTTGATGCAGTCAAGTGATCTGCTTCGATATGCTTGATATATCCCGGTTCATTGCTAACAAATGGAAGCATTGCCACGTGCCTCCTGTGTTCTTTTTACCGACTCCATTGCCTGCAAGAGACTGGCGCCGACGCTGTTTGCATCGGTGAAAGCCGTCCTGAGCACTGTCGTGTCCTCATGGTCCGGCAAACTGGATAGGACAGATTCAGACCAATTTAGCTGGTAAGCGATTTCGACTCTCCATGTGTCAAACAGGTTTTGATTGTTTGGATGTGGAGCATTCGCTGAACCACTGGCACCACTTATGATGCACTCTTCAAGTTTGGCTGTGTAATCTCCGAAGCGATTCTTCGTTCCCGATACTATTTCGGCGGCTTGCCTGTAACTAGATTCTGAGACGAGCATGTCGACCAGCATCCACGAAACTCTTCGTCTTTTTACTACGTCTTCATATGACAAACGCTCTTCGCTGTTGGCGTTGGCATTGATTGGAACTTGCGCTTTCATTCCGCACCTCACTGTTTCAGTAACTGTTCCGTGAGCCAACTTTGACGCGCACTAGCCGCTCTGGCGAGATCACGCCAGAACCTTGTTACAGCTCAATTATCAGCCGTTAGAGATTAAATTTCCCGGTATCCAAGTGGCAACATTTTCGGCTGCCATTTCCATCAAAGTGGCTCACTTTTATTTTGCCAATAATAAAATGATGCAGGCTTTCATATGTTGGTCCGTTGAAAAACTGTTGCTGCATACCAGCGACGGTCTTGTTCTCGCAGACGGTAAACGCGCTGATTAGAGCC
>SBAT01000106.1 GCA_005240105.1 Chloroflexota bacterium | reverse complement strand
ATTTAAATGCTGCCTTTAGGTTAAATACCCGCCAGACGCCCCCGATCTTCGCCCTGTTGACAATCTTGATAAAATTTAATCTTTAGCCGACCATGCTGAAATGGCTTACCTATGCGCTTTTACAAGGTCTTAACCTAGCTAAAATAGGGGTCACGGCGCGAAGCGGCGATGGCTCCAATGGCTAGCATCATTTTGAAAAGTTGGCTGTAGTCCTCATGGACAATCTGCACTTCACGGTCGGCTACGCGCTTAACGAATGGGAGTAGCTCGGCCCCATCGGCCATGACCGGATCGAACATGACCAAATTCAAGGTTGAAGGGCTTTTTGGCTTAAACAGTGTCCAATTATTTCTGTTTTTCAATGCCTCGCAAGACTCGGAGCGAAGCTTGTCCAGGACCTGTTTTACAGGCTTGAATACAGCCGAATAACGGGAAATAGACTGTTTCACTGGGACACAAGAGATCTTACCCAGCAATTCCTGCGCTTCGGCACACACCGCATCATCGCCGGCAATCATCGCAATTGGAATATTGAAATGACCTGCCAGGGCAGCATTTAAGCCCGTCTCGCCAACGGACACTCCATCGAGTTTTACATCCAAGAAAATCTGCGATCTGTAAGTGTGGCTCAAGACTCCACGAGCGGTCCCAGCTTTGCTGTGATATCCAACAAAAATGGCCGCGTCTACACCGTCGTTGATGCCTGACACCATTGAAAAAGGCTTCTGCCAGCCGGATATTAGCTCAGCCGATTGATGGAGTAATTCCGGTTTCAAATTACGCATATCAAAATGCGCATCGTTGACCAGAATGGACTTAGCCCCAGCAGCCAATGCCCCTTCGATAACGGCATTAGCTTCTTGGTGCATCAGCTCCACGGCACGCGGATACCCAGGTTCACCCGGCTGCGTCTGACTGGAATGAACAATGCCGTTACAGCCCTCAAGATCCACAGACAAGTAAACGCGCATTGCCGAAGCCTTTCTAAAAAATCACTTGCCCCAATATACTCCACTTTTTTAACATATTCCCGCTTAGCCATTTTTTACTCAAGGCCTCATGTCAAGGATATGCGTATATAATTTGGTGACTTAAGAGTAGACTGTCCTAAAAATGACCACAACCAACACAGCTGCAAAGCCTCAGACCCTTCTGCCGTTCACAAAGATGCACGGCTTGGGCAACGACTTTGTGCTGGTCCGCAAAGAGGACCTGGCAGCTTCAATCATGGGCAAAGAAATCCTTGCTGACTGGAAAAACTGTGGCAGCCAGTTGGCGCGCATGTTATGCGACAGACATTTCGGCATTGGCGCCGACGGATTTATTCTAGTCAGCCCTCCGGAAGACAAAAAATGTGAGGTTGCCTGGACATTTCTCAACAGCGACGGGTCTTCATCGGACATGTGCGGCAATGGACTGCGCTGCCTGGTATTGTTTCACCGCTTCACCGATCAAAAAGAGGGTCAATTTTTTGTCGAGACAAATATTGGTGCAATACCAGTGTCATTCAACGGTGCAGAGCAAATAACCATTGACCTCAAAGAACCCAGGCTTGAAAGTGAACTCATTCCATTTCGCGGCAACAATTCCATGAAGGAAGTTGTTAAACAAAAAATAGTTGCCGGCGGTACTTCGTTTACCGCCACCTGTTTGAGCATGGGCAACCCACACTGTGTAATTTTCGAACCCTCTATCGAAGAGAATAGATACTTCGGCTATGCACCACAGATCCAAAAACTCGTCGAGTTTCCTCAAGGCGTCAATGTTGAGTTTGTCAGGGTTCTAAGTCGTGACAAAGCCAAAGTGAAAGTCTATGAGCGAGGCGCTGGGGCAACACTTGCTTGCGCCACCGGTGCTGCCGCTACATTGGTTGCCGGAGTGCTCGAAAACAGACTCGATCGAAAAGCAACAATTGAACTTCCCGGTGGACACTTGGAAGTTGAATGGTGCCAAGAAGACAATCACGTCCGGTTAACCGGACCGGCCAACTTTTCATTCACAGGAACAATTGATATTTCTGCCATAGCCTGGAGGAAAGATCAATGAACGAACCTCCAGAGCATGTACTGACCTATGCCGAACAAAGACGTGATTGGATCCGCAGCCGCCGTGAGAGACGCAATCAAACAAGGCTGGCACGTCTACGCCGACAAGTATTGCGTTATTTCTTATTGTGCTTACTTTTGGCAATTGGCATAAGCGCTTTTGCTTATGTGTCCTGGGCGCCTACGGACTTTAAGCGTGACGTTGTTGTTCACGGCAATCAGGTGGTTACAAGCGAGCATTTGCGCACGGTAATGGAACCATACTTAGGCACACCGCTCTATCGCTTAAATCCGCAACCAATTGAGCAGTCAATTAAGTCACTGGAGGCCGTACGTTTCGTCTTTGTCCGACGCTATTTATTGCCGCGCCCGCACCTCGCTGTTGAAATACTGGAAGAATATCCTTGGGCAAGCTTTGCCACCAGTCCGGAATTACCTAATGAGGCAGTGATAGCGCAAACAGGCAAACTAATTCCTGTAGCCAAATTCCCACTTATCGTTCAACCCGAGTTACGCATCTTAGGTGCGCGCAATCTAAAACTCAACAGCGAGAGCGTCACCCAGTGGGCAACCTGGGCATCTTTCATTTCTGCCCAGACAGGACAAAAGGTTGAAAGTTTTGATCTTAGACAATCAACCGATGTACGCGCTCAATCAGGAGATCTCTGCCTGCGTCTAGGCGTCGCCAACAACACCTTGACCAAACGCATAGGCAGACTGTCCTCGGTAATAGCAGAACTCGGTCCTGTCAGGGACAAATTGGAATACATCGATTTGACTATCGACAACAATATCCCGCTAAAAATTTGCTGCCATGGTCACAACAAACTAGAACGCATGCACCCAATGCCGGCTTCCGCGCTGGAAGAGAAAGTTGTAGAACCAAAGGCTCAAGAGACCTCAAGCAGACCCGTCAGCCCAACCTTGTAGGACACATGATCGAACTTTTGTTAATCGGTACTGGTGGCTTTATCGGATCGGTGGCGCGCTATCTGCTGAGCGCTTCAATCTATAGATTTTCCAACGGACATCTGTTTCCATTGGGAACACTGGCAGTAAATCTAGTTGGCTGTCTTCTAATTGGTTTTCTAGCAGGGCTTGCTGAATTTCGCGGGTTGTTTTCACCAGAAATTCGCATGTTTCTTTTGATTGGTGTTCTAGGAGGATTTACAACCTTTTCTACTTTTGGTTATGAGACTTACCAACTATTGCGCGACGGTCAAATGCATTTTGCCATAACCAATATTTGCATGTCCGTAGTGTTGGGAATTTTAGGCGTTGGGGCCGGATTTGCACTAGCAAAGGCCTTATAAGGAGTAAGACATGCTGCCGGAAGAAGGACACCTGTTACGAATTTTTATTGGCGAAAGCGACAAGTACGAGGGACGCCCCCTATACGAATGGATACTGGTCAAAGCCAAAGAACAAAAGCTTTCCGGTGCCACCGTGTTTAGAGGAATTGCCGGATTTGGCGCCAACAGCCGCATTCATACAGCCAAAATACTGGAATTGTCCGCGGACTTGCCAATCGTTATTGAAATAGTTGACACCTTGGAAAAAATAGATGACTTCCTACCTGTTATCGACAATGCAATACGTGAAGGGCTAGCCACGGTAGAAAAAGCCAATATTCGGCTCTATCGCATGGGCGCGAAATAAGGCAGTTACTAATTATTCCAGGCTATTGCCATTGGGATAAGCATGTATTTGAAATGAGCTGCCTTTGTCGTTGGCTCCGGTGTTAACGATCACGCTGGCGTAGCCTTTTCCTTTTTTCAGACTCACCACTGAATGTGTGCTGCTCTGGACTCCGTTGGGATCGACTGTCCAGCCGGATGCTTGCACTTCGGTTTGATAGAACTTTGTCACCTGTTCGACTGAATCCGCTGATTCTACAAATGCCGTAAAACTAAGCGGTATCTCTCCTCTTTGCGGATTCTTTTCACAAGTAGCCGATGTTGTATTGGGATAAATCACCACTGGAAAATCCTTGCAGGAATTTTCTTCCTTCGGTTGTGTAGCAACCGCATTTTCAACCGGAGTAGTACTCGGAGCACAACTCGACAGCACTAATGCCAAAACAATTGATGCGGCAATATTTAATTTTCCAGCCTTTCGAATCATGATCTTATTCCTTACTTGATTTGGCGTTTATTTAGTGGTTTCCGAATGGATAGGCACTAATTTGAAATGAGCTGCCCTTTTTATTCTTGCCTGTGTTGATGGAGATGCTGGCATAGGCAATGCCTTTTCTTAACGTGACGACAGCATGTGCTTTCCCATCTCCTGTTGCCGATTCAACCTTCCAACCGCTTTTCAGTAATTCGGT
>SBAT01000275.1 GCA_005240105.1 Chloroflexota bacterium | reverse complement strand
AGTCAGAATAATTTCCGGACTTATAGAAAGTAAGTTTTTTTCCGGCCAGGAAGAATTGTTGAAAGTTGGATCCAGTAATAACCTCAACGGCACTCGCGTACAAGGTTTTGTCGCCAGACCAAAACATTTTCGCGGCGATCGCAAAGGCATAATTTCCGTCGTTAACAACAGACCTGTTCGTTGTCCTTTGACGCTAAAGGCCCTAGATAACGCCTTCAACGATCTAATTCCTCGTGGTAGATATCCGCTAGCGGCGATTTTCGTGACGATAGATCCGTCCGAAATGGACATCAACGTCCATCCTACAAAGAAAGAAATCAAATACACCAAAGCCAACGATATTTACCTTTCAATTTATCGTTCAATCAAAGACTCGACAAGCAGCGTGTTTCAGACACTGCCGCGCGTATCGCAATTCCCGCAAGAATGCATGGACACCGCTCCATCACTTACGATTGCAGAGCCGGCTAACAAATTTGATTACTCGGCTACACGCCAATTAGATCTTTCCGACAGGCTCGCATATGTTCCGCCGGCTTCAAGAACAACAGCCTCCACGCAAACGGCAACAACCATTGTTACAGCCCCAACACAGGCTCCAGCAGCTCTGCCACCGGATTGGCGACTACTCGGATATTTGCAAAACACTTATTTTCTCCTCGAGACAAGCGAGGGTTTGGAAATCATCGAGCAGCACATTGCTCACGAACGTGTGCTCTACGAGCGCTTATTAGCTGCCCAAAGATCAAACGATACGCGCGCGGAAAACATTCAAAAACTTGCACTTCCATTACCGTTAGATTTAAGCAGCGAACAGCAAGCCTGGCTGTCAGACAACCTTGAACTTTTAGACTCGCTTGGATTTGATTTCCAATTGAACGACTCAACATCCGCCTGCATCCAAGTCCCGGCTAGCCTCGCTCAAGTCAATCGCAGAGAGACCATTCAAGCAATTATTGAAAGCCTGCGAGTCGATGGCAGCCTGACGGACGGTAACTTGGATCCCCGACTAGAGGCTACGAAGTCCATCGCCTGCCAAAGCGCCATCAAGAACGGCATGCAATTAGGACACGCGGACATCATCGATCTGTTAGCCGCCTGGGACAAGACTCCAAGAAACGACACTTGCCCTCACGGACGCCCGATACGCCTTAAGCTATCAATGGAAAAACTCTTCCAACTCTTCCATCCGGCTTAAGTAACTGCCCTGGCACTTCGTCCAGTACAGAAAAAACGAGCGGCTTGCGCCGCTCGTTTGCCAAATATCTGGATCTTACCTAAGCCCGCTTAGCGAACGTAGTTAGGAACTCCAGCAACGCCAGCCGACAGGGAAAGCGGTTGATCGAGCGAGAAGGTCATGCGAGATCCGCTTGGTACCTTCACGTCCTTGCCTTTTCTCCAGAGGTTGCTTGCCAGACCGACGCCTGCGCCCGTCGCCACTCCAGTAACAGCTCCAGCCGCTACCGTACCTGCAACTATTGGTGCAAACATCACGCCGAGCAAAGTACCACCTGCGGTCCAGGCAGCTGTTCTAACTGCGCCGGAGGCAAGATTTTCTTTCATTGTTCTGCCATGCAGATTGCCTTGTTTATCTTCCTTAATTGCTGTTGGTGCCGCTTGCGCAGTGGCAACCACAGCCGATACCGGTAGACGTGTGCCGTCTGGGGTGATGGCAGCGGTCAAGCGCAAGTTCATTGTGCCATTGCTTCCGAGCATGCCACTCTTTTCAGCGGCAACGATTTGCCCTTCAAGAACGGTATTCACAGGAAGAACCAAATCATTACCAAAATAAACTGGTGCATAAAGCTTGGCGTTAAAAATATCGCCTGGCTTAGCTACCGCGCTATCGATCGGGCTGGTCAGCACCGCATCTAGTGTCGTGCCAGCAGGTACATAAGTAACTCGTCCCTGTAATTGCTGACCGTTATATGTTTGTGCAACAGCAGGCAGCATCATCCCCACGGACATTACCGCTGCAATCGCTGTATTTAGAAGTGACCTTCTCATAGAACGCTCCTTAGCTAGCTTAGTTGCTTATCAACTGATCGAAAGGATAACACACTTTTTATCTTGCAACTGAACTTTTTTTATCCAAAACGACCACTTCTGTGCTCCAAAACATATAGTGGTATTACTGGTGTATATACACCTGGCGGCCTGCCATCAAATACGCCACCACTTCTAAGGCACCACATTTGCTGCTAAAGTCTCATTGCGTGATCCTTTCGAGCAAATCCGAGCAATTCCATGAACAACGAAGTCAAAGATCTCTACCTTACTTATAGAAACAAGAAAGTGATTGTTCACAACACTTTGGAGATCGTCACGGACTTCGTTTTGGATCTGATCAATGTCTTTGGCGACACCCTAACGACAGACAATCCTTTAAAGGATGGTTGGCAAACGTTTGCACCATTTGAATACATCCTGTCGTTGAACCAATTGCTGGCAAAGCTGAAAGAGAAGGGCTACTACAAATTAGATAATGTGGAAAAGGAATTGCTTGCCGATCACAGCTTGCTTCTCGGCGGACTCCTGCGCTCCTCATTAACTAGTCACCCAGATAGTTTTCCCGACGAAGAACACTTCCAGATACCAGATACGGTGGCGAAGGATCTGCTGCAACTAGCTGGAAATTGACTCTTGTTGTCACGCTGACGCGGCCACGCTAAGGCATTTCACTACAAATTGTGAACAACCGCTGGTTGCCAGTGGGCATCAACACGTCCACCAAATCCTTGTTTGCGGCTACAGGGAGGACAAACATTAAGGATTGATTTAGGGGTACCCACGAGCTAGGTTGGGGAATCTACTGTTACAAAAGCGAAAAACATGAGCGAGCAATCCCACCTGAATAACCCACGAATGAGCACCACAGCAATACTTTCTTCGAAGCGCACCCCTTTTATGGGCGCTGCGATTCCCTCCAAAACTCGCTATACGCCAGTGGTAACATTGAACACTTCCCTTTTCTTCTCAAGGCGCCAGCCTTGTGGGAGCATCATGACAATTACAACGGCTACCTTAGATCGCGCCTCTGCCCTGGCAAAAAAGCTGGTTGACATACGGCGCACTATTCACGCCAATCCAGAATTGAGCTTCAAGGAAACAGAGACCTGCAAGCTCATCGAATCCACACTAAAAGAATTTGGCTACAAGACAAGCGTCGTCGCCGGCACTGGCGTAATAGCCGAAATTGGCACAGGCAAAACAGTCGTCCTGCGCGCCGACATTGACGCCCTTCCAATTCAAGAAAAGAACGAAAAGCCTTATTGTTCACGCAATCAAAATGTGATGCACGCCTGCGGTCATGACATTCACACAACATGCTTGCTAGGCGCTGCAAAACTAATTGCTGACAATCCACCCAAATCCGGGCGCATCCGCTTCATGTTTCAGCCCGGCGAAGAGACTATAAATGAAGACGGCAAAGCGGGTGCGACTCTAATGATGGAAGCCGGCGCTATTAAAGACGCCGAAGCCATCTTTGCCTTGCACTGCGATCCACGCTTGCAGGCAGGCAAGATAAGTGTTCGCGAAGGCGCATTTCTAGCCGCTTGCGATACCTTCAACATCACAATTTTAGGCCGCGCAACACACGGCGCTTATCCTGAATATGGAATAGACGCCATCGTTCTTGCAAGTCAAGTTGTGCAAGCTATGCAAGCCATTATCTCGCGTCGCAAATCAGCACTCGAACCGGCCGTTTTAACCATTGGTGGCATCCGCAGCAAAACATATCGACCAAATATCGTTGCGGACACAGTTGAAATCACCGGCACCATCCGCTACTTCGGCAAGCCCATGCAAGATTTACTGCTATCTGAAATCAAGAATGCTTGTTCTATTGCCGAGACTTTAGGTGGTTCATTCAATATTGATGTCCACCACAACACCGTGACTTTGATGAATGATGTCAACCTGACCAACCTCGTCCGTAGCGTAGCCAAGGACGTGCTAGGCAATGACTCGGTTGTCGAAGCCAACAGAGAAATGGGCTCGGAAGACTTTAGCTTCCTGTCCCAAGCGCTACCTGCTTGCTACTTCCTCTTGGGGGTTAAAGCAGACGATGTACTAAGACAAATACACACGCCATTGTTTGACGCCAACGAAGAAGCCATTCCAATTGGCTCCGCAATGCTCGCCGAAGCCGCTCAGCGCTACCTGTCAACTTAACGTTCGACACTTTTTCATCTCGACCAAGCTGCGCGCTGTAAGCCCTTCCCCTTTTGTCATTCCGACCAAGCTGCGCGCTGTAAGCGCAGCGCACGGAGGAACCTTCCGCAACTAACCGAAGTGCGGCTCCAATAACCCCCAACCGAATTTACAACCAACCTCATAGGACTGCCTTCCGGCAGTCCTTTTTTTCTTACACACCAAACTCAATCCGGAGACCACATCATGAATACCAACAACATCACCATCATCAATACAGAACGCTGCCGCCTGCGCGCTTTTTCAAGCGACAAGAAAACCGTACACGAAATCTTCGCCTTCACCCGTGATGCACGAGTGGCAAAATTCGTCGGCTGGTATCGGCACCAATCTGTCAAAGAAACATACAAATTGGCTCGCAAGGTAAAAAACCGCTTCTACCGATACGGCGACTGGAACCACTGGCTAGTGGAGCTCAAGGCAACCGGAACCGTAATCGGCTTCATTCATCTGTATGAAGAATTCCCCGGACTTACCTACGAACTCTCATATGCCTTGAGTGCGGATTATGCCGGTCAAGGACTAATGAGCGAAGTGGTCAAGGCT
>SBAT01000383.1 GCA_005240105.1 Chloroflexota bacterium | reverse complement strand
CCGATGTAACTGAGGCTGATGAAAATGCGTTGGATGGGAGTTGCTGGATAGCGGGAGGCTTCGGGGTCTGCGCCTTTGCGCATTTGGGATATCATGACAAAGATTGCAACTGCCGCAATGATAATCAGTAATGGTGAGCGGAGTGTCCATGCCAGGTAAGCAAGCAAGACTGCTCCAGGAATAAACAACCAGCGCGAGATGCTTTGGGCAATGAAGCCACCGTCAAATGGTTTGATGGGGACAAGTTGTAATAAATTGAGAATGGCGCCGGTGTTTGCTGCAGCGACTAGATAGGTGTTGCCGGTGGTAGCGCCTATGTAGTAGGAAGCAAATGCGGCGAGTCCGCCGATGAATGGTCCGGCGTAGGCGACCCAGGCGTGCGTGGCCAGGTCGCGGGGTATTGTGGACATGGCTGTGTATGCGCCGATGAAGGGGATGAACATTGGTGCCTTAGGCTTGAGTCCGTAGAAGTGCATACAGATGAAGTGGCCCATTTCGTGGATGTAGAGAAGAATGATGATCGTGATGGCGTAAGGCCAGCCGAACATCATGGTGTAGATTCCAAGGCTCAAGGCCATGGAGCTGAAGCCCTTGAGGAGCCAGCCGAGTTTTACAATGGAGAGCGCCTGGAAGGCGACTAGAGCCACGCCTTTGAATTTGAGGAGTATGAGTCCAAGTACGCCGAGGATGCCGGCGATGGGGCCGAGATTCTTGGGTTTTGTGTCGGGAGGAGTTTGCATGCTTTATTTTGGCATTCTGGGGACGTTTTGTCATTCGACGATGGTTGGGGTGCATTGCATGCACCCGTTGTTGATATGGGGATACGGGAGATGGGAACTACGTAAGTCTATGCTTTTTGACTTTGTCATTCCGAGCGATAGTCGAGGAATCTGCCAATAGCTAAACAAAGTTAGTTGTCAGAACTACCAACGTGTGCCCACGCAACATCGTATCCAATAAGTTTAGAACGGAGCTTCGTTCTTAACGTATTGGATTAGTCGGGACACAGTTCCGTGTCATATCCTGCACGACTCGCGCTTAGAAAACATACGGAAGATTTCTCGCTCTCGCTCGAAATGACAAAGTCTCCAGAGCTTGGATTTACAAAGTCATCGACGCTTACACTTACCAAGTCATCGACACTTACACTTACCGAGTTCCCAACGCATAGATTTACGAAGTTGCCCGCGTCCGTAGTCGCATAACAATAACGGGCGTATGAAATGCGCCCCAACAATGGGCGGGGCGTGAAATGACAAAAAACCTAATACGACTTCGCGAAGATGACCTTTGTATCTGAAGCTGTTCCGCAGCGGACGCATTTGCCGGGTTGGGGCTTCTGGTCGAATGGGATTACGCGGATTGTCGCTTTGGTGTCTTGCTTGATTGTCGCTTCGCATTGTCCCGACTTGCACCAGTGAGCTTCGATGAAGTAGTTGCCCTCATCTAACTTGGCGCAGAAGTCGTCGTAATTGTCGATGGCTACCGTATTCTCTTTGCGGAATTGCAAGGCTCTTTCGAAGATGGCCTTCTGCACTGTATCCAACAGCTTGGACAACTCTGCAGCGAGTCCATCTTGGCTGACACCACGGAACTTCTCACCAGTATCGCGTCGGGCAATTTCAACTACGTTGGCATCCACATCACGCGGTCCAATATTTAAACGTAGTGGCACGCCCTTCTGCTCCCAGTGGTTGAATTTCCAACCAGGCGTTTGTGAATCGCGATCGTCGAGGAATACACGTATCGTCGGCTTCAACTCGGCGACAATTTGTCGGCAGCGTTCCAAGACGCGGGCTTTCTCGTCTTCTTTTTTGTAGATAGGTACGATGACTACTTGTATCGGTGCCAGCTTCGGTGGCAGGATCAAGCCTTTCTCGTCGCCGTGTCCCATGATGATGGCGCCAATAAGTCTAGTCGAAACACCCCAGCTTGTTTGCCAGGCGTGTTCAAGTCCGCCTTCGGCAGCTTGGAATTGAATGTCGAAAGCCTTGGCAAAATTCTGACCGAGGAAGTGTGAGGTTCCTGCTTGCAATGCTTTGCCATCGCGCATCATCGCTTCTATACAATAAGTCCTAACTGCTCCGGCAAAACGCTCAGCTTCTGTTTTTTCACCAGTGAGAACAGGTAATGCCATCCATTCTTCGGCAAGTGTTTTGTACATGCCTAATGCAACATGCGCTTCTTTTTCCGCTTCTTCTTCAGTAGCGTGTGCAGTGTGCCCTTCTTGCCAGAGGAATTCAGTTGTGCGCAAAAACATACGAGTGCGCATTTCCCAGCGGACAACGTTAGCCCATTGGTTGATCAAGAGCGGCAGGTCACGCCATGATTGCACCCATTTGGCAAACATGTAATTGATGATTGTTTCAGAAGTTGGTCTAACAATAAGCGGTTCTTCCAACTTCTTGCCGCCACCGTGGGTGACAACCGCACACTCAGGAGCAAACCCTTCGACGTGTTCCTTTTCCTTGTTCATGAAAGATTCCGGAATGAACATCGGGAAATAAGCATTCTGGTGCCCGGTGTCTTTGATCATTTGATCAAGAGCACGCTGCAAATTTTCCCAAAGCGCATAGCCGTAGGGACGAATGACCATGCATCCTTTGACGGGCGAGTAATCGGCGAGCTCAGCGCCTGTAACTGTGTCGGTGTACCAGCGAGAGCGCTCGGCGTCTTTGCCTTTTTCGTCTTCGCCTAATTCTTCTTGAATGTTGTCCGTGTCCTTAACTTCCATGTCTCATTTCCCGTCTGATGCCCCGCGACCAACCCGAGGCTTGACAAGCCTTTTGGCGCGGTGAAGTGACAAGTATATCCCAAATGGCATAATCTACTTAGGGGGTAATGGAGATGCCTAAACAAAAGTCTCATGAGACGAAGGGCAGCAAGACCAAAAAGAAACTTGTAATTTCCAGCGACAAACTTCGTCAGCTGGAAAAAGGTGTTGAGCGTGAAATTAGGATCGAGCAGGGATACGATCCTGCCTTTCAGGGTGATGGGGTACACGGCGGTTCTGAAGAAGCTCAAAAGCGGCGTGTTCGTAAGAAATCCAAAACTGAATTGAACAAATACCGCAATCAGCCGACTACTGAATTGGAGGAGTGAGAAGTAAAGAGGCGTGATTGGTATACTGGGACTCATTGCTACGAGGATTCGTAACGCGGCAGAGTACGTAAGGCGATACCTAAAGGAAATAGACGAATGCCTGACGATCAGGAAATGGAAAACATAGAAATTCCGGCTTGGGTGGCTGCTCGACTCCGCCAAGAAAATCCTGATGTGGCGAAGGCAATTACCGATTTAGTCATCTGGGCTGACAAAGCTAAGATGTGGATGTTTCAAGCGGATGCCGACTTTCAAAAGATCGTCGGGCAACTAGAGCAAGACAAGTAAGTGATTTAAGACTGCTGTGCAGGTTGTCGCTGCATGGCGTTGACGAAAGAACGCACGCGTTCAACATCAATTGGATTTTCAATTTTGCCCTGGCGTTTTAGCGATGAGGCAACTATGACGCCGTCAGCGTTTGCCAGCAAAGCTGCGGCGTTTTCTCTATTGGCTCCGCTACCGATTAGTAGTGGTTTATCCGGTACAGCTTCACGGACGGAAGTAATGCTGGTGATAGCTGGCGCCGAACCTGTCGCCACTCCACTTACGATAAGCGCGTCGGCGTGTCCGCGGTAAGCGGCTTCGCTAGCCATTTGGCCAATGTCGGCAAGTGGTGTTACAGGGCTTGCGTGCTTGACCATGACGTCGGCAAATATTTTGATGTTCTTCGAGGACAAATGCTGTCTGTAGTTCAATAGCTCGTGCGCTTGTCCTTCGATGAGTCCTTGGTCTGTCAGCATCGCGCCTGTGAAAACGTTAACGCGAATAAATTTGGCTCCTACGGAAGCAGCTACTGCAAGAGCTGTCAGTCCGTCATTGCGTAAGACATTTATACCAATGGGTAGTCCGCAGACGGACATCACGCGTTTTGCTGCCAGTGTCATGGCGCAGGCCGTTGCCGTATCAACGTGATTTTTGGCAAATGGCGAGTCGAAGAAATTTTCGATGATGATGCCGTGGGCTCCACCGGAGGCGAGCGACGAAGCTTCTTGCTCGGCACGCAGTAACATGGGCTCCATCTGTCCGTCCCAATTTGGGGAGCCGGGCAAAGGCAGAAGATGTATTACGCCGATGACTGGTTTGGATGTGCCGAAGATTTCTTCCAACATATGGTTGTGATTCCTAATTGTGATGCCGGGTTAATACTAACTCGAAGTAATGTAAGTGTATCACCCGCGGATGAGGAGCCAGTGGTTCGGTTAGGCTGTTCGTGCGGATCAACTTGGACCTTAGTCACTTGCGGCAGATTTCTCCACTTCGCACGCCTCTGGCGTGCTTCGGTCGAAATGACAAAAGAAAAGGCGCTTTGCCAGCTTCGCTAACTATTGCTGTTGGCAATGTCATTACGATTCCGACATTTCTCCGGTATAGATATCAACAAGTGGTTAATTGCCTCAAATAAACAGTTGCTTCTGACTGTTGGCATCATCTAGGGTTTGGTTTGTATATTTCAAATTTCTTTTTTAGGAACTAGTACCTCAGACCCATAGCGTCCAGCTGATACCAGATTTGGTGAATTTTAGATGCGCTGCTTGCAGTGCGGGTTGGTCCAGTCTGTCTGGAATGCTCTAGTTCCACTTAGTTTCGTAAGTTTTTTCATCGTGCACCGTGCCGGAAGCGCCTGCTGATTAGCGGCGTCCCGCATGCTTGCTCGGTGGATGGAGGACCTTGTTTATGAGCAATTTTGCAGGTAATACGGAAAATGACTCGAAGTCTCGGACTCGCTTGAGTCAAGTTGAGTCTGATTTGGCTAACAGGGCTTTAGATCACACTTGTTGGTTTCTGACAGAACAGTTAACCGGTAGGAAAGGTAGGAAAAACGATCGCAAATTCGACTACCGAATCGAGGATGGACAGGGGTTCATTCAAGACAAAAACAAAGTCGAAGTTGCGGGCTCGCGTAAGCCAATTGAGAAATGGGTGGAAATAGGCAGGCAATTTCGCCTGGCCTTGTTGGTGATTTGGTTGAAGGTAGGGAAATATCCCAAGCCAGCCGAAGAGCCCGACCCCAGCAAAAGAGTTAGATTCCGGTGGTCGTTTGACGGCATCCGTCGCGTGTTTGCTTTCGAAGCTATAGCTACACGCGGCAGAAAGCAGTTGTCGGACAAAGAGATTAACGAGCGTTATCAATTGCATCGCCGTCTGTGGGTCTTAGCCTCACAGGGTGCTGCAGTTGAACAGCTTTACTCGAACTTCGAAGAGAAGCTCGCCAATGGTGAGCAACAGGGTTTGGAAACACTTTCAAAAGTGGGCGAACAGTTGGGATTGTTGAAGGTTAGCTCGGGGGAAGTAGCTGGTGCCAGGCATCCGCAATTTTCAACGTGGCGCAGTATTGCCTATTCAGGCTAAACAACCCCGGCGGTTAGTTTTTGATAGGGAGAAGTGCTCATGAAAAATAATCAAGTATTGAAAATTGGAAAATTTGGCGATCACGATCTGGCGCGCCTGGCGCTTCGCGAGAGACTCGGCAGTTTGCTGCAATTCGGCAGATTGTCGCTGAAGGATGGCGAAGCCAAGCCCAGATATGACGTCAAAGGCGAATCGGGCAAAGGCGTGATAACGCGTGCCGATGGTTCGCTAGTGTTTGAGACCAGTCTGGCGACACTCGTGGAAAACGGGCAGCAAGTGCGTTTGGCACTTGTTGCCTACAAGCGCCTGTTGCGCGAGCGGGGTATTCTGCAATTTGTGCGAGACAACCGCGACCTGCAAATCATCGTCAACACTCTTGGCGGTGAAGTTGTCGTGTTCGGCTTTGACAGCAGGACCAAGTCGCGTGTGCAGCGTTTTCGGCTGGTGCGTGACATTGTGCTCGGCGACATTGGCGTGACGCTGACTGCGTTGCCCAAGAAGTTGTCGGATGCCGTCGAGCTGGGCAAGAAAGTTGAAGCCAACTTCTTGCAGCAGGTGGAAGCTGCGAAGAAAGCCGGTGATGCAACCAAGGTGGCTCAACTAGAGAAGCTCGGTGCTGAACTTGGTATCTACAAGTTGTCGGCGGTGCGTGCTCCGAAGGCGCAGGCGGCACCCGTGAAGGCCGAGGCAAAGCCGGGCAAGAAGCGTCGCCGCAATCGTAAGCCGAAAGCTTCCGCCAATGCGCAGGCTACCGCTAATGCGCAACCAGTGGCTCCAGCTGTTGCCGCTGAAGCAACTTCGGCTCCGGCATCCGAAACATCGGAGACGCCGAAGAAGAAGCGCCGCAGACGCGGCCGCCGCAACCGCAAGGGCGCGACGGTTCAAGCTGTGAGCACCGAGTCGACGGATGCGGTTGTGGAACCGGCCGTCGTCGAGGCGACAGCGGAACCGGTAACCGTCGAGACGACAGCGACCGTCGCCGAAACGAACGCGGAAGACGCAACGCCGTCTGAGAGCGAGCAGCCAGCGGTGACGCAGGGCTAACACACCCCACCCTTTGTCATTCCGAGGCTTGCCGAGGAATCTGCCGCGACTTCGCCAAGTTCGACTTGATCAAGACGAGCTTAGTGCAGTTACGGTAGATCCTTCGCCCCGGCGAGACATTTAGTCTCGCCTCCTTGCTCAGGATGACAAAGGAAAAAGGGTCGAGATGACAAAAATGTGTTTACCAAAGATTTTGTGACGTGGCCCCGGTGTTGATCGTCAGCGCTAGTGAGGGCAAGTTTTTTTACAACGCTTACGCGTGATTTTCAGTGAGGATACTCTTATGAAAAACAGTACTTTTGTTCGTTGGGTGATGGCTTTGGTCTTCACCCTTATGAGT
>SBAT01000457.1 GCA_005240105.1 Chloroflexota bacterium | reverse complement strand
GATACGCTGTAAAATCCTAGGGTTATGAGTACCCCCGGTTTTAACACGCTCTATTTCGATCTCAAATGCCCGTACTGCAATAGTGCGGTAGGCTCAGGTATTGGCTTTCGCGCTGGTGCCGTGAAGCAAGCTAGTTATAAAATCGGCGACAAGCTTAGCTGGGAAGGCGGCACGTGCCAGCCTGAGGAAAAGCCGGAGGGCGGTAATTTCAAGACTATTGGCTATTTCAATTGCGACAACCTCAATTGTTTGAGCTGGCATGATTGCTTCCCGGAAGTGCAGGAAGCTTTGATTACGGTTACTGATGATGTGCTTATAGAGGTCAAGGCAATGAAGCACATGCCGGGCGAACAAGGCTTCGACATATTACCTCCTTAGCGCCATCTAATGGATCGTGCGGCTGTTTCTGGTATCAAAGAGGGATGATGAATTCCAAGAAAATTTTTGCCGGTTTAGCGGCTGTCATAGCTCTAAGCATAAGTCTTGCACAGCCGGTGTGCGCGCAGTATTACACGGGACTGTTGCCTTATCCCTGGTTCAGGTGGCGCGGTTGGCCGCTGAATATGTTGTGGGGTCAAGGTAACTATTACAACGGCTACGGTTATAACAATAACCCACTCTATTATGTGAACTCCGCTGTAAACACAGTCGTCAATCCTTATAACAATGGCTACGGCGGTTATGGTTATCGCCCGTACAATTATTATGGAACGCGCTATCCGACCCAGATGCAGCAGTATCAGGACGTCGAGCCCATCAACTATCCGCGTGTACGCACAAAGCAAAAGCGGCAGTTGCCTATGGTCGTGGACCAAACACAACATGCTCAATGGCAGAACCCGCCTGTGAACCAACCGGCAACTGAACAATTGGCCGTCAAGCCACCTGTGGTTGCGCCAGTTGTTACTGGACCGAGTCCTGCTCAGAGATTTGTTGATCAGGTCAATCAAAGACATTTCGGTAATGTATCAAGCGCATTGTTTGATCCCGAGACGCGCTCACTTGCCCGTCAGTGCGGTGTGGTTAGCTCGGACGACATATTCGATGCCGACTTTGGCAATGATCGCCTTGAGCAAATGCGCAGTATCTTGCAAGACCAGTCGCTGTCACCGGAAGTACGTGCTCAAACGGTGGGCGTATTGATCAAGCATCGCGGACCCAGTACCTCTGCTCCATCAACTATGGTTGCCGGAAGCAAATCTACTTCGGGCTGGCGCTAAGACTCTGTATGCCCCCAGTTAAATACCAAGAAAATCCACCAGCTCCTGGTGAATTTTCTTGGTAGACCCGTTTTGATAAATTAAATTGTCTCGAAATCGTGCTTGACAAAAGGTGCCACCAGGTGGTACACTTTGTCAATGATCGAGACGCGAGATAATCAGAGGGTCTTCAAAACAGCTTGGTTTTCCAGGATAGCTAAGAAAGCACATATCAAAGACGATGAGCTTTGCAAAGCAATCAAGCAAGTGATGAAAGGACAATGTGACGATCTTGGTGGTGGTGTCTTCAAAAAGCGCTTAAATGAAAACAGGCACCGCAGCATAGTATTAGCAAAAGGGCGTAAATATTGGGTCTATGCCTATCTGTTTGCAAAGCAAGATCGCGACAATATTGATAATGATGAATTAGAGGCTTTCAAAAAACTTGCAGAGCTATATAAAAGTAAAACTGATGCAGACATACAAAAGGAATTGGAAAGTAAGGAATTAGTGGAGATTTGCCGTGACGAAGAAATATAAAAGTGACGCCTTTGAGGCAATCCATAGTGCAGTTGCAGGCATGAAACGGTCTGGAACTATTGATAAGGCGACCATGCGCCAATTTGATGAAGCATGTTTTTCTGTGCCAAAAGAACTAGCTCCTAAAGATATCAAAAAATTGCGTGAAAGCCAGCATGTTAGCCAACCTGTTTTTGCACACTACTTAAACACAAGTGAAAGTACTGTGCAAAAGTGGGAACGTGGTGAAAAACGGCCTAGTGGCATGGGCCTTAAACTATTAACAGTCGTCCAGAAATATGGCTTGAAAATCCTTACTTGATTGTAGCCAGCGCGCCACGCTTTAAGGTTCATCGGAGCCACCCAAGCCTTCCCTTTGTATGCAATAGGTACTAGTGCATGTCGTATGCATGGTTGATAAAAAAGCCAGAATAGATAGTCTGGCTTTTTCTGTTCTTATTGGTTCAATTCGTTTTCGACGATCAATCGATCGACTTTCTTCAAGCTGGTGCCGGCAAGGAAAAATTCATGTGCTGCGGCTTGTACGGATGAAACTAGCTTTTGCTCAGCGCGCTCTGCGGCCGATGTAAATCTTGCCATTGCCACCCGGAAGTTTTTCTGTTGAAAAACGCGGCGCCATTTGGCAGTGATCAATGCCTTGCATTCTTCTTCTGTAATTTTTCCGGCTTGCAGCTTGGCGTTGGCTCTGGCGGTGACTTTTTCTATTGCCCTGTTATATGACGCTGAATCACGTTCATACCTTACTTCCGCTGGTTTTACGTCAACTTCGAAAGCAGCTTCAGCAGCAGTTGTCGCTTCGATGAATTCCGCTTCGCGTTCTTGGTAGTTTGGCGGTAGCAGGAAATGTTCGCCTAGTGTCTGTGCGGCAAACTTAGCGAACTCTTCTCGTAAGGTGATATAGTCGCCGGGGCCAAATCCGACGCTCCGGGCTACTACTTCCCCTTTGTGAAAGAATACCGTCACGGGGTAGAAGTGCTCCGGTACGTACTGCTTGAAGTACAGCTGTTGCGAGTTGCTGTCTGTTTCGGCTTGGTAGTCGAGGACCGTGATGCGATTCCAGAATTGGTCTCTTAGTTTTTTCAGGTAGGGCGACAAACGGCGACAGGGATGGCAGTTTTTGG
>SBAT01000072.1 GCA_005240105.1 Chloroflexota bacterium | reverse complement strand
TTGTCTTGTTTTTGCCTCGAACAATTTTTCTAGAGGCAATTTTTTCAATTAGGTGCGTTCTCAAATTTTGCTCTTCTAATTCCTTCAGACTGTGCTGATAGAGCCTGTCATGTTTAACTAACGGCTCACCGTTATGACCGCACAAAAAGACGACAGTTGTTTTTGAATTTCGGAAACCATAAACTTCCGCCTCGGCTAATAGTCTTTTGCATTGTGGACAATAAAGTGGCACATGCTTATGTTCTTGTCCGGAAACGGGATAAAAATTGTTGTCTGCTGTCGTGGTTACATCTGCATTGGAGTTTCTTGTAAGCGAACTCAGCTTGGTTTGCAGTTTTGATCTAATCTCTTCCGTTGGAGACGAATCCACGAGTATCTGATATTGTTCACGCGCTTCCTCGAATTTATCCAGTTTTTCCAGAGTGGAAGCCAATTTTCGCCGCACAAGAAATTCTTCGCTAGCGGCATTTTTTAGCCCATGTGCTCGTTTCAGAGCCTCGGCGAAGCATACGGAAGCCAGTCCGTAGTCTTTTTGTTTGAGCGCGTGGGCTCCCTTGCCCAGCCAGCTCTGGTACGCTTCGGCCAACTCAGGCTCGGCAACCATGTCTTCGGGCACTGTCAAAGCGGGCTCTGTGTCCAGGTCCACGCCACAATGGTGGCATTTGACCTCAAATGGCTCTATGGGAGACTGGCAATTTTCGCATTCGAGCATGTTATTACTTTGCCCAGTTTTTGAAGAACTTTTCTGATGCCGCTTCTATTCTAGTACGAGTTCAGAAAAGGTGTTTGGGCATAATTGTATTAAGGAGTGTGTCGAATGCCGTACAAGCGCACAAAAACCCACTATCAGATCTTGGGTGTCGAGCCGGACGTACCTGCCGGTGAGATTAAACGCGCTTATCGGCAACTTGTTAAAAGCCATCACCCTGACCTGGAACACCACAAGCGTAGCGATTCCGAGAAGGAAAAGGCCACTGAGCAAATGCGTGTTCTCAATGAGGCCTATGAAACGCTCATGGACCGGGCCCGGCGCGCTTACTATGATCGCTCAATCGGCATAATTCAGCGACGGTTCACTTTTGATAGCAGCGGCATAAGTGAAGACCAAGCAAGAGAAATCTACCTGGGTAAAGTTTTTCATCCGGCTAGGCGAGACATAGGACGTGTACTTTCCGCTTACAAGAAGCAACTCCGAGATTTGTCGCTGGATATTTACGATGACGAATTAATTGCAGAATTTGAAATATTTGTTGATCACTTAGAGGAAGTCTTACACAGTGCTTCTGAATCTTTCGGTCGGGAACCTTGTCCAAGATCACTAGATGCGGCGGTCAGGATCATGCGTTATTCTATTGCGCAAGCCGCCGATGCTCTCGAGGAAATGCGATTTTTCTGTCAGAACTTTGACTATGCTCACCTGACGATGGCCGAAAGCCTGATCCGGATTTCTCAAGATCTTTCCAGGCAGAGTCTTAGATTGACCAGGACCTAACTAAAAAATCCGATCTAAGACGTCGGCTGTTAGCCAGCCGCGGTTGATCATTGCTTCGCGCAGTGTGACGCCTTTGTTGTGCTGGTCGATGAGAGCCACTTTTAATTGGTCGTCCGTAACAAGACCAAGTTGGACCAGGCGCTGCCCCCACCTTTCTTGGTGATCGGGAGGTAGGCGTAAGAGTTCTTGGTGTTTTAAATAGTGAGCTAGCTGTTTGTTGGTTATGTAGCCGGACCCGACAAGAATTTCACCGATAAATATATGATGGGATTTTGTGTTGCGCTGGATTTCCAGCGCCGCATCCAATTGCTCAAGTGTCAAAAGTCCGGACGCTACCAACATCTGCCCAAGTTTTGGACGCACCCATTGAGGCACATTGGTGTCGCTGGATGCTACCTGGTGCAATTGGGTCAGGTGATCGAGTGCTGTCTGAATCCGCTGCCGGACGTCTTTCAGGCGCTGAAGACCTACTTTGGACTTAGCCAAGTCAGTTGAGTAGAGTGCCTTGAGCATCTGAGCGTACGCCTTCTTCACTTCTAAGAGCGAAGACGAATCGGATAAACCCAACATTAAATGGATGTCTTGCCCGCCAGCTAGTTCTTCTTCATTCATTGCAAACCCGGATGCTTAATCGAACCGAGGATATTGGGTATCCAAAGGCTGTCAAGGGATCATCTTATTAGCTTGCCATCTGGGCGCTATAACTGTCAACTGGCCGGCTTTGCCATGCCGAAAAGGTCGTAGGGACGGGCTTCTTGGATTAAGACCTTTACGAAGTCTCCAATGATTACGTCACCGTCTGGGTCCTGGACGTAGACTTGATTGTCGACCTGGGGGGCGTCCCACTGGCTTCTACCTACATATAGACCTTTGGCTTCGTCAAAGCCTTCAATCAAGACTTCAATAGTTCTGCCGACCAACTTCTGGTTAGCCTCTGTGGATATTCCATGTTGCAGTTCCATTATGCGTTTACGACGCGATTTTTTGAGCTTCTCTGAAATCTGGTCAGGCATGTTACCGCTTGGCACTTCTGTCTGTTTGGAGTAGGTAAATACGCCTAGTCTGTTGAGCCTTTGTTCACTGATGAATGTATGCAGGTGTTCGAATTGTTCATCGGTTTCGCCCGGGAAGCCAACTATGAAAGTTGATCGGATTGCCACATCAGGAATGTATTTGCGAATTGCTTCGATTACTGCTTCCGGTTTTTGAGGTCTAGCCATGGAAGAAAGAACTTCCGGGTGACTATGCTGAAGTGGAATGTCGACGTATTTAACAACCTTTGGCAATTCAGCAATTGTTTTCAAAAGTTCGACATTGGTTTCACTGGGATAGAAGTACATAATGCGGATCCAGTGCAAGTCTTCAATCTCATGCAATGCGCGCAACAGATCAGCCAGCGCCATGCGTTTATAAATATCCAAGCCGTAATATGTTGAGTCTTGCGAGATAAGGATAATTTCGCGTGCTCCGTTTTTGACAAGATATTTTGCTTCTTCTACCAATGATTCAATTGAGCGTGAACGGAAATCTCCACGCAGCATTGGGATGATGCAAAACGTACAGCGGTGATCGCAGCCTTCGGCAATCTTCAAATAAGCAGATGCACCAAAGCCAATATTTAGACGAGGCAAAACCTCTTCGTGGTAGTCGTTAGGAACATCACTTACTTCAACTATTCGCAAGGACGAGTCTGCAATTACTGCTTTTACAACGTCGGCAATTTTGGTCAGATCGCCTGTACCAACAAGTGCTCGTACTTCTGGAATTTCGCCAAGCAATTCTTCTTTGTAGTGCTGAGCCAGGCAGCCTGTAATGATCAGCTCTTTGCCTTCGTCTGCCAGCTCAATCAGTGTCTTGACCGACTCGCGTCTTGCATCTTCAATAAACGCGCAGGTGTTGATAAGACATAGCTGAGCCTCGTCATTGTCGAAGGTCACCTCAAGACCGGCTTCCTTGAGAATGCCCAGCATAACTTCCGTGTCCGTAGTATTTTTCGGACAACCGAGAGTAACAACGCCAATCTTTGGATTTTTCATTTATGTAACGCTCCGATTGCGTTCCGCTTCGCTCCACTACATCTTCGCTTGCCATCCGGCAATCCGTCTTCGCTCACTCGACCTGCTCATCGCAGCTCTTCGTTCGCTACTCACTTTGACTCTAAATAAGCCGGACTTAAGCTTGTCAGGAGGTGAGGCAATACATTATGACATTAACCGGCTGGCAAGCCAGGAAACAATTAGTGTTTCTCACATGTTTCTTTAGGTTTTAAGGCCTTTATTCGCTGTCCAGGCGGCCTTCGGTGTAGCGGTAAGGTACGTCGATTGATCTGGTTCCGTTGCCCATGGACTCGCCGGGGATGTAATCGCGGCTTGGGGTTTCGTCCACATTGCGATAGCGCTCACGTCTTTCAGTCGATTGAGCAGTACGGGTTGGACGTCTAGTTGCGGCAGCCGGGCGGACATCTGTTGGGGTGGATGTTGGCGCTGTTGCTTGAACTGGATCGCCCGCCGGGGCTGCTGTCTTAGCCATGAAGGTACGCTCGGCAACTTTGCCGGCGTCCCCGAAGGTTTCGGCTTTGCCGTCGAAGGTCACAGAAAGGCTGCCGCCATTGTCAGCTCGGACACGTAAACCTTGTGCGTCTTGGAAGTCTCTACGATCTCCTTGCTCCAGATAGCCGGTGAAAAGGCTGTCGCCTGTTGCGACGGACTTCACTTCGACCCAAACGTGCTGGCTGGCGGAAAGAGAAAGACGGCTTGAACCGTCACCGGGAGTGCGACTTTCAATTTGAGCTCCTCCTGGTCCTGTCGTGGACAATTGTGCAAAGCGGCTGGCTGAATCCTTTAATGATGCCAAAGATGGATCTGACTGATTAGCCTGATTGTTCAGTTGGGTCATGGACAGATAAGAGATCAAACCTATCACGACAACAATCCAAATAGCATTGAAGTAAATCGTTTTAAAAGTTGGTGGAGCATCACTATGGCGTCTACCATATTGCGTCGGTGGAACATAATGCGTCTCGCCGGCAGGTCTTGCTTTCTTGTTAGCCGGCCCTTCAACGGCAAAACGATATTCCTCAGCTAACAAGTGTCCATTAAGACCAACGATGTCCGCATAACGCCTGATATAACCTGCGACATATACCGGCTCCGGCAGATCTTCGTCGTTGCCTGAGTCGATACCTTGCAAGTGGGCTACTGGAATTTTGGTCTTCTCGTAAATATTGCGAAGCGTCAGATTCTGCGCTTCACGGGCGGCTTTTAGTTTTTGACCTATCTGAGCTAGCGGAGCGTCCATATTGATTGTTGAGTGCATTGATTTCTTCTACCGTAAGGTAACGCCAGGTTCCTGGAGTCATCTTACCCAATTGTAACGCACCTATACCAGTCCTGACCAAGCGAATTACGGAATATCCAAGCATTTCGCACATGCGTCGGATTTGTCTGTTGCGGCCCTCTGTAATGACCAGTTCAAAGCTTGTTGTGTGTTGTTTTCCCGGTGTGCTTGTTCGGAGTTGTTTTACTTTGGCCGGCAAAGTTTTACCATCATCTAACTCAACGCCCGATGCCATGAGTTGGAAGTCTTGGGCTTTCATTCTGCCTGTGACGGTAACCTCATAGCACTTGTCTGTGTGCATTGAAGGGTGGGTAAGCTTTTGAGTTAGCTCGCCGTCGTTGGTCAAAATAATTAGACCCTCGGAAGCAAGGTCGAGCCGTCCTACAGGCCTCAGGTGTGAAAGGTTTTCCGGCAGTAAATCCAGAATCGTCTCCCGCGACTTTTCGTCCTGGCAGGTTGTCACTATCCCAAATGGTTTGTACATGGCAACATACGTATATCTCTGGACCCTGACAGGTTTGTTGTCCACCATCAGCTTGTCCTTGTCTGAGACAGGGACGCCAAATTCTCTCACGACCTGGCCGTTAACCTTGACGCGCCCGGCGGCAATTAATTCATCGGCAGCCCGACGAGAACAAAATCCTGTTTTAGCTATCGCCTGATTAAGTCTCATTTGTAACGCTCCGGTTCCGACTTCGCGTGAAATGTTCGACGGCTCACTGGGCCGTCTCATTGTCTCCACCTTCGCTTGCCGTCCGGCAACCGATCTTCGCTTCGTTGCGACCGCTTCATCAGCGCTCTTACTGCGCTTCTTCGGTGGCACCATATATGGTGCTTACTCTAAATCGTCGACGAGAGCGCGGCTGCCTTGTCCGCTTATTTCTTCGAGACGAGACTTCAATGTTTCTTTAGTGCCGACGACTGTGTCCGAGGCTTTGCGCAGGATGTCGTGACTTTTGACTTGCATATCGCCCAAGGCAACCTCGGCTTTGTCTTTTAGATCGGCAATCTGGTCATTGGCTTGGTGATAAAGATCATCAGATGTTTCAGCAATGTGCTTTCTCATTTCGCGGCCTGTTTTTGGCGCTAAAAGAATTCCTACTACGAAGCCGGCAAGACCTCCGAAGAGGACGCCGCCGATAAAATTACTTGAGTTTGACACTGCTCTCTCCTCTAGCTTCGCTAATTTTCCTGGCTGGGTTTTCGATGTCATCTTCATCATTCCCAGATAGATACGCTTTTAGTCCTGCAAATATGCCGGCACCAAAAACGCTGGAACCCCTCTTCGCTTTATCGGCCGCAACCCCTACGGAGCCGGCAACTGATTCAACTTGATGTGAAACCTCTGTCAGGCGTTGAGCTGTTGCGTTAGGCAAGCGCTTAATGCCTTCCATCACTTCTCGTACTTCAACAACCGTGGGGACCACTTCACGGTCCAAGGTGTCGGCAAGTCTTTCGTATGCAGTTAGTGTTCGATTGGCTTGAGCTGTCAATTGCGAGATGCAGAAAAACAACATGCAGCCGATGAAGGCTAATACAGCTACTGATACGGCGACGAAAACATCTAGTACCGACGAGCCGGCAGCTGCGTGTGCCAAAGCGGTTGGTTCCACGGAAGCCCCCTTGTTAGCGGTGTTGGAATGGCAAAACTGAGGATCCCATTTCCAGCTCTTCGCGCTTCTTGGCGGCAGCTAATTTGCCGGCAGCGACTGCTCGCTTCAGGCGCATTGTCTGCTCTTCCACTACAAGCTGCAGATAATTCAAAGCGGATGCATATACATCAACTGAATCATCGACCAGCTCATTCATGCGCGATGGAATTTCTTTTGCTCTTTCCTTGATGACGCCACGCACCTCCGAACCCGGTCTTGGTGCTGTCAACAATGCCACTGTGAATCCGCCCACGGCTCCTATAGCTAAACCTAGAAACAGTGAGCCTATTCCGGAGCCACTATTTGAGGAATCGTTTGCCATGGGTTTTCTCCAATTCTGCGACTGCGGCCAATTACTTGAGCTTTTGACAACCCCTTGGTTGCTGGCTTGGATTTCACCGGTCACAAAAAGGCGAAACCCTTAGTAAAATTAGCACTTTACTAGGAGTATACACCAAATTTAGGTGACGTTACTTGCTGACAGCTACTGCATTTTTTGCTTGGAATAGTTCATCCAATAAGTCGCATAGGTGTTCGGCTATAGCTCTCTTGGGCATCCTGGGGAGATTTTCTTTGCCACCATCAGCAGTGAGGATAACTACGGCGTTGTCGTCTGAACCAAAACCAATATCGGGCACGGTAATGTCATTTCCAACTATGGCATCGAGGTTTTTGCGCGCTAATTTTTCGGCCGCGTGGACCATAACGCTTTCGGATTCGGCAGCAAAGCCGATAATTACCTGATCGTTTTGTTTCATCCGTCCTAGAAGGTCGAGAATATCCGGGTTCTTCGTCAACTCCAGAACTATGTCTTCCGACTCTGTCTTTTTGATTTTATGAGCGGAAAATGCCAATGGGCGGAAGTCAGATACGGCAGCTGTCATCACCAGGGCATCGCAACTATCAAATTCGCCTTCTACTGCTTCTTGCATGTCCTGCGCGGTTTCTACAAGGATTACAGGATAAGGACGCTCAACTCCGACTGTTGAAACAAGCGTGACATCAGCACCTCTGGCATAGGCTGCATCGGCCATGGCAATACCCATTTTTCCTGAAGAGCGGTTGCCAATAAAGCGGACAGGATCAATCGCTTCTCGAGTGCCACCACCGGTTACCAATATATGTCTGCCGCTCAGCATCGGTCCCGTGAACATCATCGAAGTGATGCTTGTCAAGATAACGTCTAGCGAGGCCATCTTGCCTTGTCCAAAGTCGCCACAGGCAACTTCACCAAAATCAGGAGGAATGATTTCATAGCGATAGCGGTTTTCCAGGATATTTAAGTTGTGTTGTGTTGCTGGATGCTCAAACATATTGGGATTCATTGCCGGAGCCAGCATTATTTTGGCTCTGGAGGCCATGACAATTGTCGTTAACAGGTCATCGCAAATCCCGGTTGCCAGCTTGGCAATCACATTGGCAGTAGCTGGAGCCACTAAGAGCAAATCGGCTTTCTGAGCCAATTCAATGTGTTCGGGACGCCATTCTCCGAGTGCCTCGAATTGCTCGCAATGGACTGGATTTCGGGTCAGGGTCTGGAAGGTAAGTGGGCTAACAAATTCTTTAGCGTTGCTGGTCAGAACCACATGAACGCTGGCACCCATCTGCCTTAGGCCGGAAGCCAAATCGCAGGCTTTGTAAGCAGCTATGCCACCAGACACGCCCAGAATGATGGTCTTGCCGTTTAACGGCTTCAACTCCTTCATAGATTCACCCTCTGAGCGCCTTTTCATAGCCTTTTTCTAATCCTCTTTATGGTCCTTGACCTTCGTGGACATATCCTATGTAGTATTATAATCTACCCTTTCCAAGCTCCCCACCACATGAAGCTGAGCAAGAGCTGCGATGAGCAGGTCGCCGGGAAGCGAAGTACGGTTGCCGGCAGGCAAGCGAAGGTGGAGCGAAGCGCAACCGGAGCGAAACATCATAAATAAATATTACGTTACCACCGCTATTGATTATGTGAATGCGGCGCCACATATTGGACATGCCCTGGAGAAAATCGCAGCCGATATTTTGGCTCGTTATTACAGGCTCAAGGGCAAGGACGTATTCTTCCTGACCGGCGTGGACGAACATGGTTCGAAGGTAGAGAAAGCGGCTAAGAATCAAGGTTTGGAGCCGCAAGTATTCTGTGATCAAATGGCGACCAAATTCCAGGATGCCTGGAAGCAGCTCAATCTGTCATACGATAGATTCATTCGTACAACAGACGAGAAGCATTGTCTTGCTGTGCAAGGCCTATTTCAGTTGCTTAAAAGTAAAGGCGACATCTACAAAAACACTTATCGCGGGCTCTACTGTGAAGGCTGCGAGGACTTTGTTCGCGAGCGCGATCTTGATGAAGACGGCAACTGTCCTAATCACAAGCAGCCGCCATTTATGTGTCTGGAAGAGAATTACTTCTTCAAGTTGACTAAGTACAAAGACAAGCTTCGCAAGTGGCTTAACGATAATCCGAATGTGCTCATTCCGGATGGACGGCGCAAGGAAGTTCTTAATCAGTTGGAAGATGAGGACTTTGGTGACTTCAGTGTTACACGTGCAAGAAGTTCTTTGTCGTGGGGTATTCCTGTTCCTGAGGAGCCGGATCAAGTTGTCTATGTTTGGATCGATGCTTTGTCCAATTATTTAACTGGTATCGGATATGGTGACGATCAACAGCAATTTGAAAGATATTGGCCGGCAGACTTGCACTTGATTGGTAAGGACATCACCAAGTTTCACGCTATTTATTGGCCGGCAATGCTGATGGCTGCCGACTTGCCTTTGCCGAAGCGAATTTCAGTTCACGGCTTTTTGACGGTAGAAGGACAGAAGATAAGTAAGAGCTTGGGAAATGTAATTGATCCTAAGCAGTTGGTTGAACGCTTTGGTGCTGATGCTGTGCGCTTCTATTTGTTTGCCGCTGCACCATTTGACAAAGACGGTGATTTCAGTCACGAAGATTTCGTCAATAAGGTTAACTCTGAGCTGGCCAATAATCTGGGCAATTTGCTCAATAGAACACTGACATTGGTTGGACGCAATTGCGAAGGCAAAGTGCCAGACGGTCAATTCGAAAACAATTTGCGCGAAGAATCCAATGAAATCCATGCAGTTGTTGAAAAGCACATCGCTCAGTGCGAATTTGCCAAGGCAATTGAAGCAGTCTTTGCTCTCGTTGACCAGGCAAACAAGTACATGAATGATGAAAAACCATGGACCTTATTCAAGGAAGGTAATGTTCAGCAAGGGAAAACAGTTCTGTATACTGTCTTGGATATCTTGAGACGCACGGCAATAGAGATTTATCCGTTTACCCCTTCATTGGCTCAGACCATCTGGTATCAACTTGGTTTTGACGGCAAGCTTGATCAGCTAAGAGGCGATGGAGCCTGGGACCTCATTCCAGCCGGACAGGCAGTTCGCAATGAAGGGCCTATCTTCAAACGAATTGAAGAGGTTGTTGCCTAATTTTAGCGAGAAGCTAACAGAACGGAAAAATAGTAGAGTTCACTGTTGGCTGCCGGCGCATCTTCGTTGTTGGCTCTTAGCTCAGCAAGCAGATCGGAAATGCGACACATAACTCGTTGTCTTTGCTCATCGGTGAGCATTGCCATGCCGTATTTGATCGTTGGATCATCCTGTGATTCGGCATTATTTTGCTGTTCTAAAGTTTTTTCGGTTTCATTGAGCAAGTATGCCGAATGCAATTGCCGATCGCGCCAGACAATCGTTGAGGAAAGTCGACGTATCAATTTTGTGCCTTTGTTCGAGTCAACCATTTCAATCAGTCCAAGGCGTTTAAAATCGTCAAGGATTTTCTTGATCGGTTTGGCAATTCCATTTGCCTTCGCTACTGCTTCTAAATCGCTTTCAGTGGTTTCCGGTTCACTATGGACAAACCAAAGCAAGGGCATTAAGTCCAGATTTTCTTTCAAATATCTGGCAGCTTCTTTTTCCAACATCGTGAAATTCAAGCGTAGCGCATCTAAAAAACTGCTTCTATATGCTTGATCGATGCTTTCCTTCTCTTGCGCCAATTCTTCGCCGCTCATCCGTTGTCTGGCCGGCAGCATATGCTTGAAGTGCTCAGTAACTTCTGCCGGTAGGATGTCTTTCAGCAGATGGTAATAGAAAGCTTTGATGTCGACATCTAGAGCTTCGCAAAGAGACCTTGCCGTCTCGAGTCCCGGCTTTCTTTTGCCAATCTCAATCTCTCGATAATAGACATAGGTGATTGGCAGTTTGTAACTGCGTAGGTATTCATTGACGTTGGTATAGCCGCGGTTCAATCTGACTGACCGCAGGTAATTACCTAGATGCGTGCTAGTGGTGGTTATAGTGCTCATTAAAAACGTCATTATATCGTTAACGACAGCAGCGTCAACAGTCCGTTGTTGACAAGCCTGTAGAATACCGTCGGGCTTAACTATTTAGGCTAAGAGTTTAACCGGCGAGCGGTATCATATATGGTGGCAGTTAGTGCCTAATAACCTTCGTTCAATCTCTTCCACCGGTAAAGAACAACTTTGCCAAAAAAGGTCTTGTTTGGATCTTTGTCTGGATAGAAGTACCTTATGCCGTCATGAGTCGTGACACGTTTTGTGTCGGGATTAAATGCAGCGACGTTACCATTGCCCATATAGACCGCTGCTTCTGGTCGAGAACCATCTTTGGGATAAGCAATGATGATATCGCCTGGTATTTCTTGTTCCAGGGAATAGTGAACAAAGTGGTTGGTTGGATGTTTCAAGTTGTCTAGATTGACGGCAATTTGTTCGACCGTGTTGCCGGATGTTTGCCGATGAATTATCTGTTGTAGAACCTGATTCAAGAAGCATGCTGAAGGATCTTGTCTGCTAACTTCTGATGGGTATTTGTCCAGAATTAGTTGTCCATCCATCTGTACAAGGAAGTCCAGAGCTGGCTTGACCAAGGGGTTTGGTACATAACGGTAAACTTTGCGTCTGTCGACAGGATGCCCATAGACTGGCTGAACAGGGACGTACGGACGACGGCAATGCATTGTCCCGGTTGGGTAATAATAAGAGTCACCGCTATAGATGAGAGCTGGTTGGGGCTGGTAACAGCCTGCCGCAGGAGTCTGTGGTTGTATATCTGCCGGCAGAAGTGGCTGAGGAATTTCTCTAGGAGGCGCTTTTTGTTCCGGTCGGCTGGAAGGAGTAGCTTCTTTGCCTTGTCCGCTAAAGTAACCGTCTAATTGGTTCATCGAGCCATCGGCAATTAAAATGCGCGACTGGCTCTCTTTGGAATAGGCTTTGGCGGCGAATTCCTCAATTGATGCCGGCACTTCATTTGTTGAACTTGAATTGACTGACCGATCGATAGACATTGTCGCTCCCAGGTAGTTAACGCCTATATTGCTTTAGACAAGCATAATAAGCAATTGCCTGGGACACGGTTTTTCCCATGATTAGGGCACGGTTTTACCCATTTTTGTGGACGTTTTCTTTCTTGCCCGACGGTATTCAGGTCTGGCGGCAAGTATAAGAGAGTAGAAGTAAGGCTTAGCACCCTTTGTTGGAACGCCTTCCTGAGAGGCGCTAATTTCAGCCAGCAGGTCTGCCAGACGATTCAAGACCTTCTGATGGCTTGCTTCGGTCAAAGCCGTTACACCATGATGCAAGCTTGGATCTGAGGAGTCTTGGTCAAATGATTCGTTCAGCTGTTTGATTGATTTTTTCGTTTCGCTTAAGAGGTACTGTAGATCTTTGGATTGGTCTACAGCAGCACCTGACGAAATGCCGTCTTGAGGAATGAGATGTACGAAGTTGTCTATCACTTCGGCCGGCAACAAGTCTTTCAATAGGTGGGTATAGAACACGCGATAGTCTACGTGTAATGCTTCGCAAAGCACTTTAGCGCTTTCCAGACCAATTTTGCGTTTGCCAATTTCAATATCGCGATAATAGACGTAACTGATTGGTAGCTGATATTTCCTCAGGTACTCATTGACGTTGGTATATCCACGGGACAATCTGGTCTCTCGAAGATAATTACCTAAATGGGTTCCTGGTTGTGAGCTGTTCAATTTAGTTACTGCACAAAAATGTCTGTTGTATTGTCTAGTATTAATACCTCCTTTTTACTTCTATACAAGAGTGTTATTGGCAACCGGTTCGGCTGACTGTAGATTTTTCAGCAAAAAGTACCCGCTCTTAACTACTAGTGGAAAGTCCCAAAAGCTAGATGCTCTCTTGATCCTGGGTGGATCGATAGTCGGTAGGACCAACCAGGTGTTTTAAAACAAAAGCATTAGATTATTACGGTAGTTTGCTAAATCGCAACGATGTCTAATCAATATGAGCCACTATGCGTGATACCACTTGAAAATGGTATCAATACTAAAGTGCTTGACTAAATTACTGGAATCTCACTGAACGACAAAATGTGTTTGTCCAATAGTGATAATGTCGCCGGGCTTTAATGGCTCCCGGGCAATAATTTGTGAGCCGTTTAGTTTGGTGCCGTTCTTGCTGCCGAGATCTTCGACGAAGTACTTGCCGGCTTCAAAAGTGATTTGGGCATGATGTCTAGAAACATAGAAGTCTTCTCCCAACTGCACATCACAGTCCGGATCGCGACCAATTATGGCTTTGTTGGACTTAAGTCTAAAGTTGACGACTGGACGGAGTTGAGCCAGGCTCATCACCTCCGCCGGCTTCGGCGTATTGGTTTTGGTAATTGTTGTTGTCCGGTGCTCACCTACTAGATGTTCTTTGCAGAATGAGCATTCAGCTTCGATAATCACGCGCAAGCAATACTTGCAGAGAATTACCGTTGGGTTGTTTACTGTTAAATCCGACATCTTGTGATCCTGTCAAAACCCCTGAATTTCCATTATAAACTTTAGCGGTGACGTTTGGGTCTTGCGGGCGTTTGTGCCGCTTGAGCAGCCGGCTTATCAATGGGACCTATTGCAAAGAACTTTTCTAGAATTGCTCTGGCAATGGGAGCTGCCGCCGAGCCGCCGTGGCCGCCATGCTCAACAAAGGCACAGATGGCAATTCGAGGCTTGTCAGCCGGCGCATAACAGCAGAACCAGGCGTGGGTTTTGCTGCCTGCCGGCGGAGCCTCAGCAGACCCTGTTTTACCAGCAACTTCGACATTGCCAAGTTTTGTAGCGCCCCCTGTACCTGAGGCCACTACGGCTTTAAGCCCGCGCAAGACAACATCCAGGTATTCCGGTTTTACTTTCACTGTTTCTCTTGCCGGTGGCGGAATTTGCCGGTTACCTATCTTAATGACCAAGTGTTCGTCGGGAATTTGTCCCTTCATGCCAATGCCGGCAAACATACGAGCACCTTGGGCCGGGGTTACCTGCAAGAAGGTCTGACCAATAGACATATGCAAGGTATTGCCGGGGTACCAGGGCTCATGCCAATTTTTTAGTTTCCAGGCCGAATCCGGTACAAGCCCTTTGCCTTCATGGGGCAATTCAAGGCCTGTCGGGCGACCGGCACCAAATTTGAGACCCCATTCGCGTATTTGTTCAGGAGTAAGTTTCAATCCCATCTGGTAAAAGGCGGAATCTCGTGACCAGGCTAGACATTTAACCAGGTCATAGAGTCCTGGTGTTGAGGTCCAATCATGGAAGAAGAAGTTTCCTAGAGCCATGCCGCCGGAGACATGCAACTTGGTGTCTGGTTTTACTACCCTATATTCTAAAGCCGCTAGAAGAGTTATGGCTTTCCAAATTGAGCCAGGTGGGAAGCCGGAAAGAGCTCGGTTATATAAAGGATGATTGGGAGCATTCAGCTCCTTCCAAATAGTAGGCGTGATCCGTCTTGTAAAAACGTTTGGATCAAAGCTGGGTCTGCTAACTAAGCACAGTACTTCACCAGTTTGGGGGTCGATGGCAACTACTGCACCTTCTCTTTTCCCCAGCGCATCGAAGGCTGCCTTTTGCAAATCCAAGTCGATACCCAGGACAATCGGCAGTCCGGCTTGTGGATCTTTGGTAATTATGGGTTTGGCAGTTTCAGCCGAGAAAGATTGTCCAAGAGCATTTACCCTGACTCTTTGTTCGCCGTCGATACCGCGCAATTGTTCATCATATAGACGCTCGATGCCGTCTTGACCAACAATATCTCCCATGCGTCTTTCCGGTCTGCGGCCCAATTGTGAGGACGTGATTTCACCTGTATAGCCAAGCACGTGTGCAATAAGCGGACCATGCGGATAATTGCGGCTGATATCAGGCAAGATGTCCACACCCGGTAGGAACAATTGCTGCTCGAAAAAGCGCCCGACTGTTTTTAAATCAAGATCGCGTTCGATTACAACCGGCACGACCGAATTGGATAACTTGGCTTTCTTCAAACGTTCATAAAGATCCAAGGCCGACAGATCCAAAACTCTGGCGAGACGTAATGCCAAATCAGTCAGCTGCTTACCATCTTCCGGGATTTGCCGGGACACGGCAGTTAGCGAAAGGGATTGCTTGTTGGTAGCCAATAAATTGCCGTGACGGTCATAAATCAATCCACGTGGTGCACGCAAGAATGTCACGCGTGTAGAGTTAGCGACCGACATTGTCTTGTAGTAATGATTCTGCAGAACTTGCAGCCAGACAAGCCGTA
>SBAT01000465.1 GCA_005240105.1 Chloroflexota bacterium | reverse complement strand
ATCCAGTACATTGCCAACGGCAATAACGCGCTCCGGGTTTTTTGGTGGAATATCCGCCAAACTAAATTCTGCCGATCGTCGTACACGAAAGCCGGGCATTTCCCGCTTGGGCAGGTGTATATAGGCCGACAGCATGCGTGAATTCAATGGCGTGACAAAGCGATAACCAAGCAGCTGCGAAACATTCTCTCCTGTGCGTGTGTTGGACAAGAGTCCAAATTGTTCAGCGTGCGGCTTAAGGCCGGTAAATTCGTGTGTGCGTAATGGTGTCGGTCTACTTGTCTCATCAACGTAAGTAGCACGTATGAGTGACTGGAGACGGACAAATACGGACTTGTCGGGCGCAAAGAAATATACGCCCACTTGCCAGCTGCCGATTGCGGTTCCCAATTGCAAATGCTTCAGATAGGAGTCTTGTAGCTCAAGGTAGTATTTGATCTTTTTCTTCTTTTCCGGATCTTCGCTTTCCTGAGCTCGCTGAATTTGATCAACAACAGTGAATTCTTCCTTGCTTACGTATTGCGATGGAACGGGAAATGCTAATACAAGAATGCCGAAGTTATGACCCTGCAATCCGTTAGCGATGCGCTCGATTTGCTCGGACTCCATCGTGTCGCCGCCGGCACTTTTAAGTGCCGGAATGCCGGTTGTGATACCAACATTGGCAGTCAATGGAGCAATCATTTCTTTAATTTGATCGCTGGAGAAAGCATCTTTGTGGATGTCGACGCCGTTATAAACGCTATGCAAAATAGACTTGACGGTTGTGTACGAGACCTGGGCGGCTTCATCGCCATTAGTGCCTTCCGTCAGAGAGGGTACTGACATCCCCATGTAGTAATTGACGCCAGTCTTGCTGCCCAGAATTAGAAAGCTTAAGTTGGATTTTTGACTGTGGAGGCCGGCTAAGGCATCTTCCATCAGGTACATGCGCTGCGGCATTTGGTTGGGATCGTTTTTCGGTTGTTGATTTTGGTTTTGCTGCTGCTTTTCCCGTTCGATGTCCCAGGACCGTAAAATGCCATCGATACGAACAAAAGTCAGACCTGGAATGGGCCAGCTCTGCACCTCCATGGGGCTTGGCGGTTCCGTTTCCAGCATGTCGAGGTCGTATCGCCTAAGCTCTGCGATACGCTCTTCCCAAATGTTTCTACCGGATGGTTGTTCCATTACTAATTAGGCCTTCCCATACATTTGTTCCACGAGAGCCCAATTGATATCCTTTTCCGGAATGTCTTTGAAGTCCGGAGCTTTCAAATGAAAGACTCCGGCAACGGTGCCTACCTTATAACAGAAGAAGGTACGCTCTTCTTGACCGACCACGCGGTCGATATTGAGCTTTTCTTCGTCAGATATTAATTCGAACTGGGGAGTTGTGTTTACTTTATTAAAGACGTTTTGGATCGTCTGGTGTTTAATCTTTCTGCCGTCAACGCGGAACATCTGCGGTCCCAACATATCAGCATCTTTCTTGGCTAAGGAAAAGGCGCAAATAGTACCCATGTGAATAGCCAGTTGGTTGCGTGCGTCCTCAGGTAAGTGTTGCAGAGTTTTGCAAGCACCGATTAGACCAATCTGGAACGTCTTCGTTTCAGAGGTAATAGTGTCTATTGTGTCTTTCTCGATGAAATTATCAAATTCGTCTAGATAGAGCGCTGATGGGCGTTTGGCGGATTTGCCGGGGAGTCCTGATAATGTTGCCTGCTTTAGTCCTGTGACGATGAGGCTGCCCAGGAGATTGGCATTATCGTCAAAGGCGCTTTGCGGTACTTTAACCAGCAGTACTTTCTTTTGATTGACGACATCAGTGAGGTTTAAGTCACCTTTGGCTTTCGTCAGGATTGGCTGAATGCGTGGATCTGATAGTGTAGCTGCAATTCTGTTGCGAATCGGTTCAGTCCAGGTTATCCATTGATCGCTTCTAGCCAGTCGTTTGTAGTTGTCCCACTGTTGCAATAAGGTGTTGTATTCGACGCGTTCGTTCTTTTGCCTTTCAATTTTTTCCAAGAGCACATCGCGGAAATCGTTGTCGCTGCTCAATAGTTTTTCCATGTCGGTCAAAGTCTTGCCATTGGCCATTAACAAGAGAGCAGAGTTACGCACGATATTGGCGGTCTGTTGATTCCATTGACTTTGCGAACCAGGCGGCTCGGTGTAAATTGCTTTGAAGCCGAAGACGACAGCGGAAGCGGCACCCTGCATGTCACCGTTTTCCGGCATCTCTAGCGGATTGTAAGCCGGACAGCCACCTTTATGTGTGGGATCCATGATGATTACGCGTTCGGCAAGTTTTGCTCCCTTTGGATGCGCGGCAACCCAATTAACTACCAGGTCCACTAAGCTGCCGTCGGAATCTATAACAACAACTGCTCTATCACCACTGAGAATGTCGCTGGTAATCATATTGGCCATAAGGCGAGTCTTGCCTTTTTGTCCGGCGCCCATGACTAAGATATGTGGATTTGAATCGCGCATGTTTGGTGGCAGTGCCAAATTCTGCGGCTTATCGAACTGTAGAATATTCCAGTCAAGACGCTTGCCTAAAGGCAGTCCGCCTTTTGCTATGGGTTTGCCCATCTCCTTTAACATCTTGTTGTGTTGTGATTTAAATTGCGATGGAATGAATTCTTTCTTGCCCCAGATAT
>SBAT01000023.1 GCA_005240105.1 Chloroflexota bacterium | reverse complement strand
TCGGCTAACGCCTCGGAATGACAAAGGGGGAACGCTCCTTTCGCTGAACTCATACGAGCATGGTTTAGCGAGCGCAAACGCGGCTCATAGTCTCTATTATCAGTTCGGCAAATTTTGTCGCTGCTTCCGGCCCGTCGGCAGTAACGACATTGCCATCACCAACAACGTTCTCTTTGACGTACGTTGCCTGTCCTTCTTGCAAGGTCTTAATGGCAGTTTCGTCCGGCCAGACTGTAGCTTTCTTCTGACGCAATACGCCGGACTTGGCCAGCACTGCACCTGACAGACAAATTGCTGCTACCACGCCACCATTGTTGTTGACGTGAGAAATTATCTTATGCAGGGTGGTGTCATTCCAAAGATGGCTCGGTGAGCCCATTCCGCCAACAACTATGACTGCCTGGTAATTACTTGAGATGACATTTTCAATTGTCAAATCAGGTTTGACAATAGCGCCAAGCATGCCTTTCGCTTCACCCATACGCGTTGAAGCAATATCGACAGTGGCACCAGCGGCTGCCAGAATTTCCTTTGGTGTCAAAAGCTCTTCATCGCGAAATTCGACAGGAGCTATCACCATCAAGATCTTCTTGCCGGCGAGTTTTTTATCGGCCATTTTTCCTCCACTAAGGAGCACCCGTTTTGCTCCACATATTACGGACTTTATTAATTAGATTGTTGACTCCATCAGGCATGGCATCGGTTTGCGATCCACCTGATGCCTGACGCCTTTTTGCGTCCATATACTGACGCATGCACTCTTCCAACTGCAACTGTTGTTCTTGATTGAGAATTTGTCTTTTACGCAGATAGATGGATGTTGCCAATGATCTCAGCTGTTCTTTCTTACGAGCAATTGACTGCTGGAGTGAAACCACTTCCAGGGGATCTGATTTAGTATCAGCAAGCAAATCAGAAAGTCTTGCTTGATCGGTAACTATCTCTGGTTTGACCTGGCTGTAAGAGCGATCCCATTGTCCATCCAGAACTGCCAGTTGCTGCTGTTGCTGCTGGTTCAAATGAAATTGGCTCCAATCAATTGGACAATGTGGATTAGCCGAACATGGGCCGGCTGCTGCCAATAAAACCAGCAAAGACAAGGTGATTTGTTTTAGTACGCTAGTTTTCATAGACAAACTGATCTGGATTATCTCCTTGGTCCTCGAGAGCAGAATCTATCATATAGGCTTCAGCGGTCAGATGCGAGTAGCTTTGCTGCTGGCGGGCCACCAAAACAGCCACCAAACCCAGGGCAACAACAGCAGCGGCTATGGCATATAAACGCCGTTTGAACGGTATGACTTTAGCTGGCTGCTTTGGGCGCGCAGCAAAAGGAACAACTTGTAATTTGGCCTTTATCTCAGGCCATAAATCGAAGTCTTCGGGGATATCCGGTATGTAGTTTGTGCGAATAACATTGCCGACTGAATCAAGCTGATCAAATAGACCTTTGCAAGCTGGGCACTGCATCAAGTGAGCAACAACGTTGCGATGGCGCAATGTGGCCACCTCTTGATCAAGAAATGCCGATAGCTCACTTTGAATAAGAGCACAGTCCTCATTCAGACGTGAACGTAGCGCCGGCCAAATATTGACCTCTAGATCCTGCGGCAATGTAAGAGCATTGTGGATAAGTTCGCTGACAGTCTTAAGTTCTTGTTGCTTCAGCGAACATTGACCACAGCTATCCAGGTGTTCACGCACACCCTCATAGGTAGCCGGAGGCAGTTCGCTATCCAGATAGGCTGATAAATCTTCTTCCGAGATATGGTCACTAAAATCGACTTTTTCAGAAATTGTTTGCCATATATCAGGGACTTCCTCTGACTTGCGAGCCCCTGCTAGAAATTTGCTCAAACCGCCCAGCTTGTTGAAGGCATTGCGGCATGGCTCACACTCTTGCAAATGAGCATCGACAAGGGTGGCGCGTTCTGCATCCAACTCACCATCAAAGTGAGCCGATAAATCGTCCTTGAAGTTTTCACAGATCGTCTCGTAATCTGGACCCATTAGCTGGAAACCTCACTAATTGAACCAACGTCTTCCAGGTAGGGCTTGAGCAATTCTTGTAGTTTGCTCCTGGCACGGGCAATGCGGGATTTCACAGTGCCCATTTCGGTCTTGGTTAGAATGGCAATCTCCTCGTAACTCAAGCCTTCCACTTCTCTCAAGACGATGGCCGTACGAAACTGTTCCGGCAATTTGAGCATTGCATTGCGGATTACGCCATTTATTTCGCTGTTGAGAACCTTTTCATCTGGTTTCAGGGATGGATCGGGAATATCACGGCTCGGTCCGTCCTCATCATCGGAACCCCAGGACTCGTCCATAGACAAAGTGGAAAGCCGACGAGGGCGCTTCCTCAGCTCGTCATAGAACAAATTGGTAACAATTTGCGTCAGCCAGGCACGAAATGATGACGGGTTACGAAGGTTGTTTATAGAGCGCCAGACACGGATAAAGACCTCCTGGGCCAAATCCGAGGTATCGTTCCAATCGGGCGCTAGTTGGTAAATAAGAGTGAATACGGTCCGTTGATGCCGTTTGACCAATTCCTCAAATGCCGCCGGCTCACGGCGCTGGCAAGCAAGGACTAAATCACGGTCGCTTCTTTGGTTCTGCGAACTAACCATCGTTCAGGAATTTCCTCTCGTCTAATCCTAACATTCTGAATTCTCCGATAGGTTAAGCTTTAGGGTTATATCAAACCACGAAGCAAATTGACCCTAACCCAACGGTTACATTGACTCAATCAGACCTGGAATGTTCCTGATTTTACCCCCCAGAAGAGGGAATTAGAGGATTTAACATGGCAAACGCTCAATCACTGTTTATTGACAACGAGCATATGTCAATTGCCACAGACCTCTACCAGATTACGATGATGGCCGGCTATTGGGCTTTGCAACCAGACCGCCAAGCCGTTTTTGAGTTATTTGCCCGCCGGCTACCGCCTAACAGGGGCTGCCTCATTGTTGCCGGCATTGAACAAGCCGTTCACTACTTAACCAACCTAAAGTTCACCGATGAAGACATTGCATTTCTCAAAAATCATCCAGCTTTTAGACAGACCAAGACAAAGTTTTTTGATTACCTAAAAACCTTCCGCTTCGCAGCTGATGTATGGGCAATCCCAGAAGGAACACCAGTTTTTCCCAACGAGCCAATCATGCGTGTTACCGGCTCAATAATCGAAGCTCAATTGGTTGAGTCCTATCTTTTGTCGGTAATCAATGCTCAGACACTAGTGGCCTCCAAAGCAGCAAAAATAGTGGAAGCTGCCAACGGTAAACCGGTATTTGAGTTTGGCTTGCGCAGAGCGCATGGTCCGCAAGCAGCAATTTATGCCTGCCGGGCAGCTTATATCGGCGGCTTTACCGGCACCTCTAACGTACTAGCGGCAAAAATGCTCAATGTGCCGGTAGTGGGTACAATGGCGCATGCCTGGGTTATGTCCAGTGCCAACGAAAGGACAGCCCTCACGGAGTTTCGCAATCTCTACAAAGAAGGGACATTATTAATCGACACCTACAACACGGAAATTGGCGCCCAAATTGCCAGTCAAACCGGCAGCAATTTAGCCGGTGTCCGTATCGATTCCGGCGACCTTTATCAATCAAGCGTGGACGTGCGCAAAATCCTTGATGAAGCCGGACAAAAGCAAACTAAAATCCACGCTTCAGGCGACCTCAATGAAGCATTAATTGCCGAATTAGAAAGTAAAGAAGCGCCCTTCGATGTCTACGCAGTAGGTACAGAACTTGTAGTTTCCAAAGATTCCCCCTCTATTAATCTCGTCTACAAGCTTGTATCGGTAACAGATAAAGACGGAAAATGGCATCCTGTAGCAAAAACAAGCTCCGGCAAGAAAACAATTGGCGGTGCCAAACAAATTTATCGAAGGCTTAATTCCGCCGGCAGATGTACAGGCGATATTGTTGCTCTAGATGATGAAGAGATAGGCGTCCATCGCAAACTTCTGCAACAAATTATTTGTAAGGGGGAATTTTGCCAGGAGCTGCCTACTCTGGATGAAATACGTGAGCATTGTGCCAAATCCCGCCAGGAGCTAGGACTTGAGTTTTTCCGCCAGCAGACTGAATACCCGAAATATCCGCTTGAGTTAAGCCCTGGACTCAGCCAGTTGCAAAATAAGGTCTTGTCCACAATTTAATTTTAGGCCGAAAGGTACTCAGCACAGGTAAAATAGACTCTTATGAAAGCATCCAAGCTAGACTTGATTAGAGGTTTCAGAAGCACCGTATTTGGTGCCCTGACCATGCTAAGCATTTCCTGTCTTACGTGCCACGCGCATTCAAGACTTTTGGCAGCCGACGCCGCGGATAAAACCCCAAAAACATTTAGCGGCAATGCTTCCTGGTACGGTCCAGGGTTTCACGGCAAGAAGACCGCTTCCGGTGAAATCTTCGACATGAACAAGCATACTGCTGCCCACTTGAAGCTACCATTTTCCACTCGTGTGCTGGTCGAGGACCCTCGTACCGGCAATACGGTAATTATCAAAGTCAATGATCGCGGTCCATACGTGCGCTCGAGGATAATGGATCTGTCCAAAGGTGCTGCCAAAACTCTAGGCACCCTCAGTCACGGTGTTGCTTACATAGACTGTCTAGTTTTAGACAGTGGCGGCAATAAAACCAATATCTAGCTAGTCGCTGTTGTTGTTCTCTATTATTTCCGCACGCTTATTCATGGCTTCTGCTTCTGATTCGCGGTGCATCAATATCAATAGAGCCGCATAGTTGCGCAAGCTGGCTGCAACCGCTGGACTGTCCGGTCCAAACACTTTTTCGCGCATAGCTAATGACTGTTGATACAAAGGCTCGGCTTCGGCATACTTGCCTTCCTGCCTGTAAAGCCTGGCCAGATTATTCATGCTTGTAGCAATGTCAGCCTCACTTACGCCGCTTACCTTTTGCCGTATTCTCAACACGCGCAAAAACGACTGTTCCGCATCACTTTCCTTACCCTGCTCGCGATAAAGTAACGCCAGATCATTAAGCCCATTGGCCACGTCCGGATGATCCGGTCCAAAGGCATTTTCGTAGATAGACACTACCTTTTTTCCTAGATCTTCAGCATCAACAAGCTTACCTTCCACTCGATAAACTTCACCTAAATTGTGCATAGCATCTGCGACAAGCGGATTGTTATCACCTAGATTGGCTTGCCTAATTTCAAGCGAACGTTTATAGGCAGGCTCTGCCAATTCAAATTTTTCTTCTTCGCAATACAAATTCCCTAAATCTTCCAAGGTGCCGGCAACTTCCAAACTGCCATCACCTAATGTTTTTTCACGAATGGCTAATACTTGTTTATAGGAATTTTCCGCCTCCGGATAATTGCCCTGCAAACGGCTGAGCATTGCCAGGTTGCTCAAACACGTGGACGCTTCTTTGCTTTCCGGACCCTTTGACTTATTAACTATGTCCAGACCTTGCTGGAAGTGTTTCGTGGCTTGGTCATAATCTTCTTTGCGGCTATAAACAAGTCCAAGATTGTTGTAGGCAGTTGCCGTATCTAAACTATCTGCACCATACACTTTTTGGGCAATTGCCAGAGCGCGTTCATAGAGCTCTTGTGCTTCTGGTAGCTTCTTTCCTTCACGATAAAGCACAGCCAAATTATTCAAACAAACAATGACATTGCCATCATCAGGACCAAAATTTTTCTCCACTACGGACAGCGCCCTTTTAAGAGCAGCTTCAGCTTCTACCCGTTTACCTTCTTTGTTGTAAACAATTGCCAGGTTATTAAGGGCTTTAGCAACTTCCGGATCAGTTGTGCCTCTGGTTGTATCCACAATCGAAAGCACTCTTTTATAGGCATCTTCCGACAAAGCATACTTCTTACGTACTAAATAAAGCTGACCCAAATTATTTAGAGTTGGCACCAGCGCTTGATTATCAGCACCTGCTGTTTTTTCCTTAACTTCAATTGCCCGCTTATAAGTAGCTTCAGCCAGATCGTATTGCTGGCAGGAATCATAGGCTAAAGCCAGGTTATTCAAACTGGTGCCCAAGCGGGGATCATTAGCAGGGAACTCTTCCGCGTCCTTGACGGCCAGAGCATATTCCTTAACTGCATCGACAAACTTTTTCTGACTGTAAAAAGACTTGCCGGCATCCATGTGCGCATCCCATGAATTGGCATCGCAAAATCCAGCTGGGGGGCCCACTAAAAAAGACAAGGCCATCATTGACGTTACGGTTAGTGCTGAGACAAGTTTCTTCATTACCCTTATTCTAGCGAGCCAACAAAGTAAAGGATGAAATATTACGGTAACTCAGCGTTAAATTGTGGACCCTAAGATGGGGCAAGCAGGAAGGCTTACCGTAAAGGTACTGCCTACTCTTTCTTGGCTGTCACACTTGATTTCCCCTTTGTGCGCATCAACAATTTGCTTGCAAAGATAAAGTCCAAGTCCCATGCCGCGATTAGATTCTTTGCCGGCAGCGCCCTGAAAGCAGCGCTGGAATAATTTGCCCGAGTCTTCTTGCGATATTCCCTGACCCCTGTCCTTAACAGCAATATGG
>SBAT01000289.1 GCA_005240105.1 Chloroflexota bacterium | reverse complement strand
ATACTGGACTTCTGCGATCTTTGCAGCATGGTCCTGCACGGCTGGTTGTTCATGGCCATGAAACGCCTGGCACCAGCACGCGCCAGCTAACCTCATTTCCCCAGTATCACAGACAACGCATCCTTCGCAAAGAAGAGTGCGTTGTCTACTTAAGGAGACCCAATATGGACCCACTTTTAAAAACAGTCGCCAACATGTTCTCTGTTATCTCTCAAGCACGCTACGCCGGACATATGTTTGAAGTGACCAACCACGGAGTTACTTGTTACGCCCCGCTCGGTCGCAAGCAAGACGCAATAGACTTCGTCAAAGAAGTCCAATCGATACCCGTGAAAGCTATTAATCACGTCGACTACCCGATTGACAAAGTCAATGCACCAACATCGAACAACAGGGACGTGATTGCTCTACAGTCAGCTCTTGATTCAGCGGGGCTTTCCGATCAGACGCTCGTCTTCATTAATAACGGCATCATAGTCAATGCCAATGGACCAACAGATGAGATCTACCCACTTGTCTTTCTATTGCTTCACACCAACGTCGCCTTCTTCGAAGGGACATTTTTCCAACATTCCTAGGTCATTGCTAGACGACCAGCGCTGCTCTCAACTTACTGAGGAAATAAAAATGGACGCAGAACCTACAAAGACAACCGACAACGAAAAGATCAATCGAATTTGGCATCGCATTGCAACAGAGCGCGCCGGAGGTGGGCCCTGGACCTTTCTGGTCTCTGAAAGACTAACCTATAGCGAGTTTGTCGTCACGCAACCCGGAGAAAACGAAAAGACCCACCGGAACCGCGGCGCTACAGACCAAGCACTACAGTTGGCAGACGCAATTCTTGGACTGCAAGGAATTGAATCTGTCAAGGTTCAACAACACCAAATTGAAGTCACTCTGGCAGCGGTATTTTACTGGGGAAAAGACGGCTACGCGGACAAAGTGGTTGAACTTATCGTATCAACACTATTTCCTAAAGTCTCTGTCGACATAGACAACGCACGCTAGACAAGTCGAAACTTCTCCCCCGGTGACTTGCGCAACAGAATAGAGAACTCAATTCCTATTCTGTTGTTTTTGAACATTAACACTATAAGAAGTAGTATTTCGCGTTTAATCTATCCTGTGGGGCTTTTCACATGGACAGGGATTTCAATTTATCGCATCCTGTTGCATGAGCAGTTGGGGAATAACTAATGTCTGGACCTTGGGAATATTTCCAAAGAAAAAATCCGCCTGAAGCACAGAAAGACGATCACTCGGTGCAGTATGAGCCTTTGTCAAGGCACCCCAAAGAAAATGCGCCTTCCGTCTTCAAGATTGAAATTCAGAAGCACGGGAGAGCTGATCCTCCACAGCCAGCCCCTGAAATTCCTCGCCAACCTCAGTACGTGCCGGTTAAGCCACAGTATGTTCCTGTTCAACCTCGCTATGTTCCGATTCAGCCCATGCAAGGACAGACAGACCAAACACGTCTGCCCGCCGGACTGGAAGAATTTCGCGAGAAAGATGGCTATGACATAAATGGCTACGTTGGGAAATATGGCGATCGGATGCCTTTGATAGCCGGTTTCAAAAGACAAGTCACGCACTACAACGGCATCGTCAATTTCTCAGAAGACGACGATATTAATTCCCTGATGACTTACGCGCAGCAATTTGGTATTACTCGCCGGTTGCGAATTCCCACAGCTAATATCACCGTCCTCCACCAGTTCGACATGGTGGTGCCGGCTAACATGCCTGATGGTGTTCCACTTAATTTCAACTATCGAAGACTGGATGATTCAGAACGACAGATAGACACAACTAGGACGCAAGGTGAGATTTACACCGACTATTCAATCGAACCAGGCAGACCACATCGCTTCTTCATTGGAGTGGGGCAATTTACACTACTCGACGGTAGTCAGACGCACACAAGAGGCGTAGTGATTCCTCTGGAACGCCGCTTTCCAAATAGATCGGCAGAAATTGCAGACATGAGACGCTGGTTCTCGTCCCGTAGACCTGGTGATGACGAAAGCGGACAACCCTTGCCCAACTTTTACTCGCTGCCGCAGAAGTACCAGAATCTACTTCGGATGTATCCCTGCACGCCGGATAGATAGGTTCACGGCTTTGTCATTCTGAGCGCCTCCCCCTTTTGTCATTCTGAAGGCGATAGCCGAAGAATCTGCCGCGACGAACCGACGATCGCATTGATAAACACGAGCACCGTTTAGTTACGGTAGATTCTTCACTTCGTTCAGAATGACAAAAGGGGCTACGCAGCCAGACGATTGTCCACGAAATTCGCAAATTGCTTGGCGTCGCGCTTCGCAGCTACTTCGTCGTAATTAGCTGCGCCGAAGTCGATGTAACCATCTTCACCAGCAACTATCTTAGCTGGCGGAAAACCAGTCGGTACTTTGGCGTCGGCACTACTTGCCTCGGTTTGTGGCTTATCTTCTCCACGCAAAGTCTGCGCGTAAGCCTGACCATAAAGCATGTCATCGGCAGTCTTCATCAAGTCCGCAAAAACTCCCTCGGATTTACCGGCGGACTTCTCTTCTTTCTGCGGTGGTCCCCAAAGACTCTGAGTCAGCCGCGCCGGAATTCCGGACTCGCCGCTGCTTGCTACCGCATCTTTTATTGCATGTTGGTCAGAATGAAACAAAACCTGGGACTCCCAGTCACACCATAAGTTGTTCAATTAAACCACGCCAACGGCTGATGTCAAGCAGATTTTAAGTGGGCAAATCCTTGGGTCCAAAAGACCTCGTAAGCAGCTCTGGTAGACGGATTACGGTCACAGAGCCCTTGCCGGAGTCGACGACGACATCTATGTTCGGGGCGAATTCATTTAATACTTGTCGGCAAATACCGCACGGCCAGCAATCGTCGGTTTCAGCACAATGTACGGCCACAGCAACAAACTTGCGGCAGCCCTCAGACACAGCCTTAACCATCGCCGTCTGCTCAGCACAGATTGTTGCCCCAAAGGAGGCGTTTTCAACATTGCAGCCAGTGAACACCCGCCCATCTTCGCCGAGCAATGCTGCCCCAACGGCAAATTTGGAGTATGGCGCATGGGCTCGTTTTGCAGCCTCTTTCGCGGTCTTCAGCAAATCAGGATATTTAGGATTCATCTCTGGCATAAATTGCCTCTCTAGTGAGCTATTGCACGGGTTGCCGCGCCAGTCCTGCTACTTGTTGGTTTTGTTGTCTGTAGTTATTAGCCAACTGGCTTTGCTGTTCTTGTTCGTTGTCCTGGTGATCACACTGATAGTGATCGTCATAATAAATATTGTGGCCACCGGCATATCTCATGCGATTGCCCCAATCGGTCACTAGGTGTTCCGGCTGGTTTGCCACCACATCGGATGCAACATACGGCGCGGGCAACGCACGTAGCTCTGCCAAACCAGCAATGCAACGCGCCTTCAATTCACCATCATCGCCGGCACATGCCCAGGCAGCCTTGTACTCGTTAATAGCCACATCCAGATGTCCATGAAGACGATGCGCTTGCGCCAATTGATAGCGAGCTTCGCCATCATATGGATGACGCTTCAAGTGATGAGACAACGGCGTAATTGGAATATCCCAACGCCCATGTCTGACAATTGCCGGTGTCAGTCTGCCTATGTGTCCGACTTCCACATCATGCAATTCTTCAAGATCCGGACGCTTAAGCGGTGGACCGCTGTACATCACTTTCATTTCTTGCACTTGCCAGCTTTCTTGCGGCGTGGCGAAGATAAGCGACGTGTAGGGCGCATATAAGTAAGCAGTGCAAATAGAACCTTTGGCGTCATAAAGACGATGACCGTTCGGTCCATAATTCGCTGCCACTTGCGCCATGCTTATATCGTTGACCGGAAGATGCATGATGAAGTTGGATGTGACGACCTCACCGGGACTTCTTTCAAACTGGTGAAGTTCGTAAGTCACTTGGTGGTTAGCGTTGCGCCAGTAATAGCTTTTTCTTTGTCCATAACGCTGTGCGTTTTCGTTGAATGGCCTGCCTATTAAATGCTCAAAATAATCGAGATGCATAAACTCAGGGCGCTGAGAAAGAACATCAGCCATCTCTTGGTTGACGCCACTAATCGCCAGACATGGCAATGGCGTTCCACAAGCCAGGAAGAGTAATGCTGCTATTAAAAATAAACGTCGAATCATAATCACTCAAAGCGCAGTACTGCGCGGCACAATTATACAGCCTACAAAACACTAGCGAAGCTGCGAAAGAGGTATGTGGCACTACACCTTGACGACCCCCTTTTACCTGAGTAGGACAAAGCTCTAAGGTAAAGGCATAAATTACAGCTCCGTTTTCCAATTAGAAAACCCCCATTAGCTAAACCCATTCAACTTTTACAGAACTCCTGCGCCTTGCCTCTGCAAGCCGGGGGTTTTTTCGCACGACGTATTTCCGCAAGCGCCTGCTACCCGCTCGGAACATGAGGTAACCACTATGAATAAAAAGCATTATTGTCATCGAGAGGATCGCAACTACTACCTACCTAGCGGATTGAAGGCGTGCGGTTTCATTGACTTTGACGGCACAATCGCTAAATGCGAGCCCCTATTTTTACAAGCCAAACGGGAATTTGCTTGCTTCATGGAGCTCTTCGGCTTCAACAAGGCAGAAGTCCTCGAAATTTTGGAAGAGCACGACAACGACAACGTATCAAAGCATGGCTTTGAATTGCACCGCCTCGGCGACTCAATGAAAAATGTTTATCGCCAGCTACTCAGCGATAGGCCGGAAGCGACTAACGAAGATTATCTTGGTATTTGCGAAAACATCGGTTTCAGACCTTTCTTCAAATCACCAGAGCCCTTCCCCAATGCCATACGCGTGCTCAACCGCATCCGAAAAAGATATCACCTGACCCTAGTCACAATTGGCGATTATGGCGCACAGAAATTCAAGGCCAGCGAAATTGGCTCCTCAATTTTTGACGAGGTGATTATCACAAGCCAGGATGACAAAGCCGAATATGTGAAACTAGCCATGGAAGCTTATGATGCCGATCCACTGCATTGCTTCATGCTAGGCAACAGCAAAAAATCAGATGGTGCTGTTGCTCAACACACGAATTTCATCTGGCTCCCGCTGGAAAACGGCTGGAAACGTGATGATACTGAACTGCCAAAGAACACCGGCTTCAAGATTACTGAAGCGAAGTCTTGGCGTGAAGTTGAAGAAAAGGCCATCAAGCCTATGGTGTGGGCACGCAAATACAAACTAGGTGACAATGGTTCGTATCCGGACACGTCGCTAGACACCGGACTGGATTCCGACAGTACCGACGAGTAGCTTTGCAAAAATACGAGGGAAGCTCTCCTTCGTATTTTTTCTATGCGTTCTTACTACCAACCATCGTAGAAACCGTGCTCTACGCCTCAACGATCACCGGTTGATCATAGAAATCCTGCCTCGGCAGTTGTTCGTGTAAGTATGCCGAAATTACCTCGTCCGGCTGCTTGCCTTCGCGTTGGGCGACTCCGACCAACGCCTGCTCCGTCGTCTCGCTGCGTCCCAGTAATTTCGCTGACTCGTGATACTCCTGCGCCAGAAGTTGGTGACTGTCCGCGCCTTCGCCGTGCTCGGTAGCTTCTGGCAACTCAAGATGTTCCGCAGGTGGCACCGATTGTCCAGGCTGCAATTGCTCTATTGCCTGTGGCACAGACTGTTCAGCAACAGGTTCCGGGCTAGCTGACGGTTTTGCGTTGTCTTTCTTCATAGGAGCGCTCGCAGTATCCGATATTCTTTATACCCAAAGGATACACAACAAAGACTATTAGCGCACTATAATTTTGCCCATTATAATGAATGGCTATAAAAGAATATGCCTGAAAGACCGATGCGTCTCATAATCCAAAGGATT
>SBAT01000131.1 GCA_005240105.1 Chloroflexota bacterium | reverse complement strand
GCAGCGGATGTATTCGGGTTCTGCTTGCTCCGTCTTTCCTTCAGCCATCAAGGTGTCTGCCAAACCGTGAATTATGTCGACCTGTGTGTTGTCGCTAATGCCGGCTGATTGAGCGCGGGAGATGGCGGTTTTGAAGTTGCGTTCGGCGCTTGTGAAATCACCGAGACCGTATTGGGTTTGGGCGTCTTTTAAGATGCTTTGCCAGGTGGGGTTGGCGAGGACGGGTTGGGTGGCGAGGGCGAGGGTGATGATGGCGGCTAGGGTGATGGGGGATTTCATTACGTAGATCCTTCTCTTGAAGTTGGGGCTGATTGGAGTTGGGGAAGATTTCTCCACTACGCACCTGACGGTGCTTCGGTCGAAATGACAAAATCTATTTCGTGGTGCAGAGTTTTTCGACCATGAGGTATAGGCGGCGGATGCCGTTTTTGAATTCGTCCAGGGGGATTCGTTCGTTGATGCCGTGGACTGTGGCGATTCCTTTTTGGTTTATTTGGAAAGGGAGAAAGCCATAAGAAGTGATACCAAGGTCGCGGAACCAGTGGCTGTCGGTAAACCAGGGGATGATCACTGGGACAACTGGGACACCTGGGGCTTCTTTGGCGGCCACTGCTTTGATGGTTTCGATGCACTCGGTATTGAATGGTGAAGGCTCTGCCTTAATCCAGTCAAGCTTGGTTACTTCGACCTGTGGGTCGTTGATGATGCCCTTAATTTCGTTGACAAAGTCGTCGGGGTTAACAGTCGGCAGCAAGCGGCAATCTAGTTCGGCAGTTGCTTCTGTTGGTATGACGTTTGTTTTATAACCGGCTTTGATGATGGTCAGTGAATAGGTGTTTTGCAACATTGCCGCTTTTATGCTGTCCTTTTGTAGGGACTTCAAAGTCTCAGGACTTTTTACAGCGGCGTCAATGTCGGCAAAAGCTGCTTTGAGCTGACCTTTTTCAGCAACGCTAATTGACTTGAAATAGTCACGTACTTCGGGCAGGATTATTGGTTTCACGGGTGAATCAACAAGTTTCTGTAGCGCGCGAGCCAGCCGGTTGGGAGCGGAATTGGCAATTGGCATGGAAGCATGTCCAGCTGCTCCCTTTGCTGTTAGTTTTAGCCAGAGGAGATTTTTTTCGGCAACATCAATTCCCCAATAGCGTGCTTTGCCGTCGTCGGCTGAATCTATGTAGAAGCCTTCGGTCAATAAATACTCAGCGTCCTTAACAAGTTCCGGGTGGTGGTCGACAAACCATTTAGCACCCATTGCTCCACCCATCTCTTCATCGGCTGTGCCAAGGAAAATCACGTCTCTGTCGAGTGTGCGACCGGAGCGCTTTAGTAGAAGCATTGTTTCTAAATTGGCAATGCCCATGCCTTTCATATCGAGTGTGCCGCGGCCCCAGAGTTCATTGTCGTGAATTTCACCGGAAAATGGTCCGTGCAGCCAGTTTTCTCCTTTGGCTGGGACTACATCTATATGGCTCAATAAAATTACAGCTTTCTTTTTGCCGTTGCCCTTGAGACGAGCATAAACACAACCACGATTGGGAGCTGATTCGAAAACGGTTGCTTCGATGCCGTTTGCTTTTAATATAGAAGCGAGAAAGTCGGCGCCGGCCTTTTCATTACCGGTTGGATTTATTCCCGGCCCGTTGCTTGTATCAATCTTTATGTAATCAACTAGATAGCGAGTTGCTTCAGTGCCTGCTTGCTCGAAGTTGATCAATTGTGAACCGGGTTTGGCGACAGCGTTGGCAGCGGTACCAAATGTGGTGCTGCTTACAGCAGCAATCATCAGTGCGCTCAAACCTAGTTTTTTCAAATCCATATTGCTTGTTCGCCCCCGAGATTGTGCTGCCAAGTGACCAATTCGATTAACTCTAATTTGTAGTCCTTGTGTAGAGTAGCAAACCGCTGGATCCGAAACAAAGTTGAGTATCTTTAATTAACTGTTTGGTACTACTTGGTTAGTGCTTTTGGACTGTTTAGATTTAATGCCCTCGGCTGATACGTTCTTGTATGCTAATCAGGTCGCAAGGGATCAAGGAATTTTCCTTTCGATGATGCCTCAAAGGTATCTACTGGCAAGCGCTGGATATGCGCCAGATATGTGTTGGTTTGGTTGAGAGATATCCGCACTTGAATTCCTTTGTTGAATGTATTGTCAGGTGAGGTCGAAATTTTGTCAGCAAGTAAGAAAGCCTGGAAATTTCCGCCGGAGATGTCTCTTGATTCAGCCCTAATTGAGGCGGCTTCTGGCTCAGAACTGCTGGCTAAACTCTTGGTAAGGCGCGGTATCAAAACTGCCGAAGCAGCGAAGAAGTTTCTTGACTCGTCTAAATACACGGCAACCAGCTCAATGGAATTGCCCAACATAGATCGGGCACTTGAGCGGATTGAAGGTGCTATTGAGCGTCAAGAAAAGATCACTGTGTATGGTGATTATGATGTTGACGGTGTAACTGCAACATCAGTTCTAGTCACAGTCTTGAAAGACCTTGGTGCGCAAGTTGATTTCTATATCCCGCATCGTACGAATGAAGGCTATGGTCTAAATCTCAAAGCGGTCAGTATTCTAGCTAGTAAGAACCGTACCAAACTAATTATTACTTGCGATTGCGGTGTGTCTAATTTTGCCGAGATCAATTTTGCTAAGTCTCTAGGCGTGGACACAGTTGTTGTCGATCACCACACGATGCCCGAGCTCTTGCCGCCTGCTGTGGCGACGATTCATCCCAAACTCTTGCGGGAAGAGCATCCGCTCTACAATTTGCCTGGAGTTGGCGCCGCCTACAAGCTATGCGAAGCGCTTTTGATAAAAAAGGGCCTGCCGGAAAAAGCCGACGAGTTGCTTGATTATGTAACGCTGGGCATGATTGCTGACTTGGTGCCGTTGATTGACGAGAACCGCTATCTTGTTCAAATTGGACTGCCCAAACTGTCCGCATCTAAGCGTCCCGGTATTAAGGCGCTGCTCTCTCAGGTTAAGGGATCTAGTGGTACGGACATTGTTGGTTTTGGTATTGCCCCGCGCATAAATGCAGTGGGCAGGCTGGCTGACGCTAATTTAGCAGTAGAGCTTATGACCACGGCCGATGAAGCGAAAGCTGACGAGTTGGCCAAGCAGTTGGAAAGAGAAAATGAAAGGCGTCAAGAATTATGCGAGCAGATAAATTTTGCCGCTGACCAAATGGTCACTTCCACTGTCAATTTCACAAGTGATAGGG
>SBAT01000156.1 GCA_005240105.1 Chloroflexota bacterium | reverse complement strand
CCATTGATTTGGCCAAGAGATCAATTGATTGCAATAAGTTATATGCAGCCACTGGCTGCATGACGTTCAGCTCGAAATTGCCTGATTGTCCGGCAATTGCCACAACCGTATCGTTGCCGATCACCTGTGCGCAGACTTGTGTTACTGATTCGGCAATTACAGGATTTACTTTGCCCGGCATAATTGAGCTGCCTGGTTGTACTTCCGGCAAGGCTATTTCAGCAAAGCCGGCGCGTGGTCCGCAACCTAACCAGCGAATGTCGTTGGCAATTTTCATCATGCCGACGGCAATTGTTTTAAGAATGCCGGAGGCGTCAACTACTTCGTCCAATGTGCTTTGTGCCTGGAAGTGGTTAGTTGATTCCTTTACGGTAATACCAATTTGCTTGGAGAGTTTTTCCAAGACTTTCTTGGCAAAGTCAGGACGGCTGTTGATGCCTGTGCCGACAGCTGTTCCACCAAGAGCTACTTGCGACAGTCTTTCTTTGGCATATTGCAAGCGTTCAATGGATCTTTCGATTTGACCGGCATAGCCAAGGAATTCTTGTCCCAACCTAATTGGTGTTGCATCTTGCAAATGCGTGCGGCCTGTTTTGATGATATCCCAGAACTCTTTGGACTTCTTGTTGAGGCTTTCTTTCAGTTTAAGAGCTGCCGGTATCAGGTCATGCTCAATACCAATTAGAGCTGCTACGTGTATTGCAGTTGGAATGGCATCATTGGATGACATGCCATTGTTGACGTGGTCATTGGGATGAACTAGTTTACGATCACCTCTTTCGCCGCCGAGAATTTCAATGGCGCGATTGGCTATAACTTCATTGGCATTCATATTTGTCGAAGTGCCGGATCCGGTTTGGTAGATGTCCACTACAAACTGGTTATCAAATTTGCCTTCGGCAACTTCCATCGCTGCTTTCTTGATGGCGTCGGCAACTTTGCCGTCTACTTCGCCATACTCTGCATTGACTTCAGCGGCGCAATACTTGATTAATGCCAGAGCCTTTATAAAGGAACGCGAAAAACGCAAATCACTGATTGGGAAATTGAGAACGGCACGCTGGGTGCTGGCGCCATAATAAACATCGGCCGGAACCTCCATGGTTCCCATCGAATCACGCTCAATACGGGTATGTTCCTTCACGGGCATATTTGACCTCTTAGCAGGTTGGGTGGCACTCGTTGCATAATTATACTTTCTTGGCCTCCCAACTGTTGCCGCTTTCTGCTCTCTGACAACCGTCGGGTTGTAAGGCGATGCAGTGCAGTTAGAAGAGATGAAGTCCTAGACTAGACCTTGCCTTAAGGCTTTAACAGCGGCTTGCGTACGGTCGTGAACTGCCAGTTTTTCCATGATATGACGGACGTGAGTTTTTACAGTCTCGACGCTTAGGGTCAAACGCTCGGCAATTTCTTGGTTGCTTAGACCAGCGACAATTAAGGAAAGAACACTTATCTCTCTTTGTGAGAGTGGCGAATGATCGGACTTCTCTGTTCCCTGTGAGTTGGCGAGTTGTGAGCCGCCTGTAGCACAGGCTCTCAGCACGCGGTTGGCAATTGCCGGGTCCAACCAGGCAGCGCCATCAACCACGGCTCTAATAGCTATGGCCAGGCGATGGCTGGAGACTTCTTTTACACAGTAACCATCAGCACCGGCTGAAAGGGCGGCAAATATATCGCGGTCAGTGTCATGCGAGGTAAGCATGATGATGCCTGTATCCGGTACCTCGGCTTTAATGCGTCTGGTTGCTTCAATGCCGTCCATGAGCGGAAGCCCAATATCCATCAGAACAATCTTGGGTTTTTTATCCAGCACTTCCTGAATGGCTTGCCTGCCGTTGCCGGCTTCTCCTACGACGACAAACCCATCTAGTTGCTCAAGCGTGAGTCTCAGTCCCACACGCGTTATCTCGTGGTCCTCGGCAATAACTATGCTAATAGTTTCTGACGTCACTGGCATAACCTAGACAGCCCCCATAACTATGTTATCAGCTGCGACTACCCTACTATCCTGACAGGTTTATACCCAACTATAGCTACTAATGGGTCTTGCTCAAGGCTAACTCTTTACCGGCAACTTTACCCATGCGGCTCAGATAATAGGGCGCTGTACGGGTAATAGTTTCATCAAAGGGTGTTTGTTTGAGCCCAAGTTCGGCTATTGCCTTTTGGGAGCTAAAGAATATCTGCCTTTGCGAAAGCCAGGCAATCTGCCTTGTAAGCGGCGGTCTCTTGCCCAACAAAGGAAAGATAAATTCGCAAATGTTACCCAGACATTCCAGAATTGCCCCTGGGATTATCAGGCTTGGCGGCTTCGTTTTAAGCACTCGGCAAAATATGCCGGCTGCCTGCAGATAGGTTAAATTTGCGCTGCCAATTACATAGTTTTCTCCAGGACGACCGGCAGACATAGCTTTTAAGTGCGCATCGACAACATCGATTATGTCCGAGAATGTCACCCCGCCTGCCGGGCAGCCAAACATATTGCCTTTGGCGATGGCCGCAAAAATAGTATGGTGATGAACGTGGGTGTCGCCTTCGCCAAAAATAATTCCCGGGCTGAGTATTAAGGCCGGCAGCCCCATTTGGCAGTATTTCAAAACCTCAAGTTCTGCTTGATGTTTAGTGTCGCAATAATTGAGACCTAAACCGTCAAGGTTATAGACGATGGTTTCATCAGCAGTCTCGCCTGGTTTGGGGATTCCCATGCCGGCGATAGAGCCTGTATGAATGACACGTTTAACGCCATGCTTTAGAGCTGCTTCCATGACATAGCGAGTGCCTAATACATTAATCTCGTACTGGCGAGGTTTGTCGGCTTTCCTGTAGGAGATGAAGCCAGCCAAGTGAAAAACAACATCCGTTCCCTTTATAGCATCGAAAACTCTGTCCTTGTCCGTTATGTCGCCGGTTATATGCTCAAACTCAGCGGCTCTTATACCTTCGAAGACTGGCTGACTGCGGCCGTAAGTCGTGACCTCGTGCCCTCCGCGAATAAGTCTTGGGACCAGTTGCGAGCCAATGAAACCGGAAGCTCCGGTGATGAGTACTTTCACGAAGTCTTCTCCTCGACTAAAGACAGTTTTTCTTTATACGTATTCAAGCCAACCTTAATGTGTCGCGGCTCTATGCCGAGCTTGACTGAGAGATCGTTGGTTGTACATACGTTGTTGTTTTTTGCTATGCGCACTTGGTCTCGACTAATTAGCGGTACTTCCGTCGTTGCCTCCATGCAGGCAGCAAGAACTACAGCCACAGGTGTCGGCAAACTGACCACAGGCTTTTTAACTGCCAACGTATCCATCAGCATATCAACGAACTGTTTCATGGAAATTACATTAGCACCACCCAACTCGTAAGTCTGATTGACCAGGTCGTCTCGTTCAATGACGACAGTTAGCGCATCTACGAGATCGCCAATAAAGATTGGTTGGATAAGATTCACGCCACCATTAATAAGCGGAACTACAGGCTTGCTTTCGATAGCTTGTATCAAGCGTGCCACTAGCTTACTGTCTCTATTACCTACCTGCCGTCCAAAAATAAGCGAAGGGCGCATAATGATGTAGTTAAGACCGCTTGTACGTAATAGCTCTTCCGCTTGCCACTTGGTGGAGTGGTAATTGCTTGCTGCCGCTGAAGAAGATCCTAGAGCCGTAACCATAACTACTTTTTTGATTTGGTTTTTCCGGCATAAGTCAATTAACTGCTTGGTTTGGTTGACATGCAGGTTCTGCATCGTCTGTCCTTTTGGCGGAGCAATGCTGCCTATTAAATGAACTACTGCTTCAGCTCCAGCAAAAGCTTCGTTTAAGACTTCCGACCCGTTTTCTAAGTCGGAGACGTAGACTTCTGCATTGAGGGATTTTAAAAACTGGATGTCCTTTTCACGTGCTCCCTTATGCACCAGGCAGCGAACAGAAAAACCGTTTTCAGCCAGGTTAGCTACCAGGTGAGAGCCAACGTAGCCGGTTGCACCATCAACAACAATCGGTCCATTCATTCTTTTATTTCTCCACAATTGCCGCGCAGGCGCTTGACGATGTTTTTAATCAAGGTCACTTCGCCTACTTCATTACCTTGTGCTGTATGTCCCAGCCATTGAAGCAGGTAGCCGCCAATCAGCAACCCCAGTCCTAAGCCAACGTCGCCGAAAATAAGTTTAAAGAGGCCGTAAAAAGCCATAGGCACACCAAAGATGTGCAAGATGGCATTTACCGGATGTTTGTGCCGTTGAATGTAGTCAATGATAAATGCCATTATCGGATTGGCTGTAGATTGCATGCCTTATGATTCCACAGTTTTCTTGGAGCCGAAATGGGCAAGTGTTTCTTTCATCCCGTCGGCAAAGGGAATGCGCTTTGTATAGTTCAATTCCCGTTCGGCTTTGCTTATATCAAAGCCTTGATTGACTCCGGCCAGTCTAAAGGCCGCACGTGAATATCTGGAAAGACCTTTGCGTGCTGAATGCGGCAAAAGTGGTGCAATCGTTGAGACAACTTCGCAAGCCGTGCGGGCAACCGCTGTTGGAATTGTGCGCGTCACGCGCGGCAATTTTAGTCCATCAGCGATGGCGTCAAAAAGCTGTTTTTTGGTTACCTTTTCGCCGTCAGTGAGGTTGTAAACTTGTCCATAGCTTTGCGTGTTCAAAATTGCCAGCTCAATAGCCTGGCTTAAATTCCGCACGTAAATAACATTAGTCTCTTTCAGTCCGCCGTCGATGAGCATGGCTTTGCCTTGAGCAATAGAGT
>SBAT01000353.1 GCA_005240105.1 Chloroflexota bacterium | reverse complement strand
GAGCTGTATCTTGTCCATTGACTGGTTCCACACCAAAAATATAGCTCTGCCACCACGGCCCAGCGGACCAGTAGGTATATCCGTCCCACTGGGCCTTGTTGGCATGCATGTACTGAAGCATTGCAGCTAAAGATGCGCAAGCTCCAGCGTTTGAAGTGACTCCAATCTCGCTGAGGAATGCAGTACGGTGATTCGTCTTCAGCCAGTTAGTAAAGCCACTTAGGGTAGCCACTGCATCAGCAGGGCTTAGGTAATCTTGGTGTCTTCCGGATCCATCCCAATCCAAATATTGATGCACGTCATAAGAATAATTATTCAAGGGATCGTGCACATTGATCATTACACTCGCATTTACTTGTACGAAATCTTTCGGATGTCCCCAATACGTGGAGGGTACTAGTATGAGATTAGTCGCACCCGTTGCCCGAACGGCATTAATACCTGCCTGAGTTGATGCCAGCCAAGTCTGCGCTGTCATAGAGTCTCCAACCGGTTCGTTCATCAAGCCAAATATGACTTTGGGATAATTTTTATAACGCGTAGCCAATCGCGTCCAAATATCAGCAAACATGGAATTCGGATGACCACCTGGCACGCCAACGGTAACTCCACGGTACGCACCATAGTTATGCAGATCAATAACAACCGCCAAATTTCTAGATGTCGCTTTTACTACTACCGCATCGAGACGTCCAAGATAAGTTGCATCCAAGGCACCATTTGCAGAAGGCTGAATTCGCTCCCATAGAATTGGGACGCGAATTACTCTCATGCCTTTATTTGCAAAATAATCTATTTCTGAATCTATAGGGAAAATATAGTGGACCATAAATTGTCCAGGTATATTCGATTCGCCCCACTCCGCTCCGGAAATATTCACGCCCTCGTGGATCATGCCGCCAGGAGCAGCTTGCGCAGATCCAATTGCAAAGCACAATAAAAAGCTCAACCCTAACACTGTTGCAAACAGTGATTGAAACAACGAACGCATCAATGATGTTCTAGGAGCTTTTTCTTGCCAAAGGCAAGCTAATGAATGTTCTGCCATGAGAAAAGTTCCTCCAGGCTTACACTCAACTGCCTATCGTTGGGTTCCGTGCCAGCGAGACGCAACTACGAGAGTGAAACAGTATTTTGTACTTACTGAAACAGTTTGGGCGTTTTAGGGGTTTGGTTTTTAGATTCGATTCAGCCGTTATTCTACGTATGCCCAGACGCCCCACCAGAGTAACGTTTCCGAGATTTTTCTAATTACTTCCAGGGGTTTGCACCACATGCGGTGCTTCAATTAAACGGATCCAATAGAGAACCTTGCCAACCATTCACGCATTTTCTCTGCACTCAGCTTAGAAATGCCACCGGTAAGCGCGGTTTGTAACAAATAAGAGCGAACTCACTTGAAAACGCTTGTGTATATGGCGGCGAACCGCCATATACTTCTATAATTAGAAATTCGGCAGCGCGGACTGTCATATTTAGTTGGAATGATTAGGATGCCCACTAGCAAGAACAACTTAAAGCTTGATGCCACGGATGCCATCGTTGTTCGCGGTGCCCGCCAGCACAACCTGAAGAACATCAACGTCTCCATACCCCGCAACAAGATTGTCGTCATAACAGGGGTAAGTGGATCAGGTAAGTCGTCTCTGGCCTTTGATACGGTCTTTGCAGAAGGTCAAAGACGGTATATAGAGTCTTTGTCTTCATACGCCAGGCAATTCTTAGGCCAGATGGACAAGCCGGATGTAGACCACATTGACGGTCTATCCCCAGCCATTTCCATCGACCAGAAATCCACCAGCCATAATCCCCGCTCAACTGTGGGTACCGTAACGGAGATTTATGACTACTTGCGTCTGCTGTACGCACGTATCGGCACTCCACACTGTCCCAAGTGTGGCCAACTTATCAATCCACAGACTATCGATCAAATAGTCGACCAAGTTCTCGAATTGAAAGAAGGAACAAAAATCCAAATTCTGGCACCTTTAATAACCGGACGCAAAGGCGAATACCAGTCCCTTTTTAACGATTTACGGAAAGAAGGCTTTGCCCGAGCCCGTGTAGACGACGAAGTTGTCTCCCTGGAAGACGAAATTACACTTGATAAAAACAAGAAACATACAATTGAACTGGTAATAGACAGACTGGTGGTGAAGGCAACCATCGCCTCACGTCTAGCCGATAGCCTGTCGCTGGCGCTTAAGTGGGGTAAGTCGGTTGTCCTTGTCGATGTCCTTGATGAGAATCGTCAGCTAATGTTCTCCGAACAGTTTGCCTGTGCCACTTGCAATATAAGTTTTGCCGAGATTGCTCCCCGCAGCTTTAGTTTCAATAGTCCTTACGGTGCTTGTGCCGAATGTCACGGACTGGGATTTTCTTATGAGATAGATCCCAAACTTATTGTGCCGGACAACAAGAAATCCTTGCGTGAAGGTGCTATCTATCCCTGGGCTAAAACCGGCAACAAGTACTATCAGCAAATCTTGGAGTCATTGGCCAAACATTACAAGTTCGATATGGATGCTCCTTTTGAACAACTAAACATCAAGCACAGGCACGCACTTTTCTATGGCTCTGCTGGAGAAAAGATCAAATTAGCTCATGATTCTTTTGATGGCTCTGAATGGTGGGAATACCGCAAAGAATTCGAAGGCATCATCACCAACTTAAAACGCCGCTATGAGGAGTCACAATCCGATAAGGTACGTGCCGATCTCGGAAATTACATGACGCAAATGCCGTGCGATGCTTGCAAGGGCGCACGTCTAAAGCCGGAATCGCTGGGCATCCGGGTTGCCGACCTTTCCATTGCTCAAGTTGGTGCCTTACCAGTAATTGATGCCGTACCATTCTTCAATCAATTGCCAGGCAAATTATCACAACGGCACAAGACAATTGCTCACCAAGTACTTATTGAAATCAATTCGCGCCTGAAGTTCTTAAATGATGTTGGACTGGATTACCTGACTTTAGATCGCCAAGCAAGTACTTTGTCTGGTGGCGAAGCACAACGTATACGTCTGGCCACTCAAATTGGTTCAGGTCTTTC
>SBAT01000290.1 GCA_005240105.1 Chloroflexota bacterium | reverse complement strand
GCGACGAAGCACAGCGCCTGACTCAAACCGGTGAAATCTGTGGCAGTCCCGTGTATATGAGCCCGGAGCAGTGCGAGGGTAAAAAACTTGACCCACGCTCTGATGTTTATTCAATGGGCGTGCTTATGTATGAAGCCCTTACAGGCGAATTGCCGCTCATGGGCAAGACAATGGTTGAGACGATGTCCAAGCACTTGGGCGAAAAGGCTCCACGATTTGCCTCCGTTAGACCGGATCTCTACATACCAGAACGTCTGGAAAATGTTGTCTTCCACTGCCTGGAAAAACAACCAGCTGACCGCCCACAATCCATGGCCGCCCTGCGTGAAGAATTGCAATACTCAATTCCACAAACAAGACTGCATTCAGAAGAACCTGAATCACTTAAAACAACCCCGCGTTTGGTTTATGCCGTAAACAAACCCGATGACAATATAGGCAAGGGGCGTTTCCTTGTGGCCTACGTGCTTCTGGCTCTAGCATTGGTCCTTGCCGGCTTTGCCTTTGCTCGCTGGAACCATATGAAGCCCCAGCCGCCCGTACAAACCAAAGTAATTCCACCTGAGCCACCACAAGAAGTAAAGCCTCAACCGAAGGCGACAGTGACTCCAGTGAAGGCTCAGCCTGACAAGACTACAGTTGAGAAAACCACAGTTGAAAAAACAACGATTGAAAAAACAACAAAGATTCGCACTGCTAAGCCGGTCAAATTGTCCAAGCCAAATAAGCCAGCCGTGGTACAGCCCATAAAGAAAGCACCACATAACCCATGGGACACTTTAGAATCGGAAAGCTCTGGTCGCAAATACGGTGGCGACTAGTTCTCCTCACCATTCGGTTGCGTTTCTATCTGCCCCTCGGCCGGATAGTCACCAACCTTTATTTGGGCAGCTACTAATTTGCCATTTCTCAGCACAAGCATGTTCACGGTTTCTCCAACTTTGTGACCACGCACCAAGCCCTGCACTTCTTTTGAAGACTTGACCGGTTGACCGTCGACGCGCTCAATTACATCACCTTGTTGCAAGCCTGCCTGGTTAGCAGGAGACCCTGAGGCAACCTGAGCTACAACAACACCGGCTGCACCCTTAGAAAGTCCCAAAGAGCGTGCCAGCTTTTCATCAAGTTCTTGCATGTAAACACCAACATATGGCCGCTTGATACTACCGCCGGCTAACAGTTGAGTGATTACATCCTTGGCACTATCAATAGGGATAGCAAAGCCGATATTTTGGGCATCACTGCGAATGGCGGTATTGATGCCAATTACTTCGCCATGAATATTGAGCAATGGACCACCGGAATTGCCTGGATTAATGGCCGCATCTGTCTGAATCAGTTCTACATTGTTGTTCAAGTCAGCAACCGATCGACCAAGGGCGGACACAATACCTAATGTCACTGTATGGTCCAAACCAAGTGGGCTACCTATGGCAATGGCCCAATCTCCGGGACGCAAGGACTTGCTTGCACCAAAACGGACTACCGGTAAATCCTGTACCTCAATTTTGACCAGAGCAAGATCGGTAAAACTATCGCGGCCGACAACCTTACCTATAAACACTCTCTTGTCATTTAAAGTGACCTTTATCTCAGAAGCATTTCTTACAACGTGGTTGTTGGTCAAAATGTAACCGTCATTGCGCACAATAACTCCGGAGCCGGAGCCGCGACTCTCGAAGCGCCTTGGTTGCTGCGGCATTCCATGCATTCCTGGGCCAAAGAAAAATTCAAAATTGCGAAATCCTTGCGGATTGTGAAAAACATCACGCGGCATGGACAGAGAAGTCCGCGTATCGATGTTCACAACCGAGGGAGCGGCAGCTTCGGCAATATCAGCAATGGCGTTTTCACCAATCTTTAAGGTAATAGCCGGTCCACCCGATTCGGTGACTGTAGCTGAAACCTTAGAAGCTGTATTTTTGCCATTCTGGTTCGGCAGGATGTAGTATCCAAGTCCAATGCCTAAGATCAAGGTTAAAAGCACCGTGATAAACCACAAAACAGGACCATTTGACTTTTCCGGCTTATCCATTTTCTGTGTTTACCCCTCAAGAAGCGTCACAAGTTTTCATCATAGCATCATATATAATTGCCCTTGAATTATGTGAACTGGAGCTCTCATGTCCAACTTGTTGCAACTAGTAGGCTCGGCAAGATTCGCTATTGTCCTTGTGGCAATAGCTTGCTTTGCGGCTTATCTACCTTTTTTAAATGCACCGGCCCATTTAGACGACCAATTTCTAATTAGCTGGCTCACCCACTTAAAAGGCACGCAAGCCACATTCCTAAACTTTGCCGGCCCGGACAAGCTGGACTACTGGGGTCCCTTAACCCACTTCTTCTTTATTTCCAAGGCTATATTTATCAAAAAATCAATTTGGCTCTGGCGATTGTCAGGACTGCTCATCCACGTGGTGACAAGTTGTATCGTTTATCTAATTGTGCGCCGTCTGCCATCGGACAGAGCTTTTCTTGTCGCCTTAGCCACAGCGCTACTATTTGCAGTCTATCCATTGCATCCGGAAGCAGTCTTTTGGATTAGCGGCAAAGCCTCGGAATTGTCGGCAATGTTTCTACTTTCTGCTGTTTTTTGTGGTCTTAGCGCTTATCAAAGCAAAAAGCATCGCTCATTGTGGCTTATTGGCAGTATCTTTCTAATTGTCTTAGCCCTCTTAACTCAGGTAAATTTGCCCATTTCCAACCAGGCGTTCAATTTCCAAAAGTGGTACCAACTATTACGTAATTTGTTTTTCCCAATCAACAATGAAATAGTGCCCAAGTACCCTCGCGAATATCGCTTCATGTATTTCCTTTTGGCGCCTTGTCTTGCCGGCACACTATTAGCCCTCTGGAAAAACAAGCGCTTTGCTATATCCGCGTTAGTAACCTTTGTAATCTTACTGCTCACGTGTCTGCCCTATGTAGGCTTTGCCTGCGATACGCGCAGTCTTTACGGCAGTCGCTTCCTGTATTTAGCATCATTTCCGGCCTGCTTGTTTTTGACTTACCTGCTGACCAGCTTTGCCCATATTGGCAAACGCTTCAAGGCTCTGACGACAGTCATAAGCGCGGTCTTTATTCTATTACTCTGCATTTTCTTTTTGCGCATGACCTGGCAGCAAAATTCATCTTACAGGGCCGCAACCAATGTTCTTAAAACAATCCAAAAATCAGTGTCCGTAGTTGTCGCTAAAACAGCTTCTCCATATGTTTTCATTCGCGACTTACCAACCAATTCATCAGTTGTGCCACCACCACTGCAATATTCAATAGCCGCGCTGGATGGACCAACAGGGCTCTTATCAGCCTGGGTCGTGCCGTCAGAAAGGCTGAAACGCTCTCTGCACGAAGGCAATTACCTGTCCACAAGCTTGCGTTGGGACAAGGATTTTCTATCGCTGCTGGCATTTGATTTAACACCCCTGACAAATCAAATTACTGAACTAAACGGTCCTGCAATTGTTGCTCGCATGATGCCTGGTCTCGTTTTCTATCGCACTGCCTCCTATGATGCGGCAAACGAACTTCTAATACTGGAATCTAATTCAACAGTAAGTGGACCAGCTGTAAGACTAGCTGCTGACGGTCTAAGTCCAATCGATAGCGATTTCCTTTACATAGATGCGCGCATCAATGCGCCGGCTGTGACAGCCAACCAGGAAGTAGAACTTTATTGGACGACAAGACTTTATGACGACTATAACCATGAGGATAGGCGTAGCTTCACACAAGCCCAAGTCAACGACGGTCAATTCCATCGCTACCATTTGCCATTAAGCAATGCCGGCTATTTCGCCAATGGCACCATCGCCGCAATTACGCTTGGCTTTCCAGCCGGCTCAAAAGTGTGGATTAAAAGTCTTGGTGTAACAGACGGGAAGAATTTGCGCGCACAATTGTCGATTGAACCATCTTCAATAAAGCCTTCGTTCAATCCTTATGCCAGTCCCTATTATCAATATCCGCAAATTCCAGACCTGGGATTGGCCCAGGTTGAAGGTCTCGACGAGCTTGTCCTCAATTATTCGGTAGTTAACATTGAAGGTGCCAATTCAGCCTTGGTGGAAATCTCAGAAACCAACAAGTTTTTCAAGAACCCTAACGGCAGCGCATTATCAGCCGCCTGCCTGAAAACAATGCCCTTGAGCGCTAAAGAAGGACAATTCAGCCTTAAAAGAAGCGATTTGCCTGGCTCTGGTATCTACAGCATAAGACTTATGGCTACTGGTCCAAATGCACAGCCTGTCGGTGCATTTTCAGACGTCATTAACTGTCTTGCCAGATAGTCCGGCCGAGAGTATTCTCGATGTATGAAGCCCGAGCTGGACATGGACTATCTCATTTTTGCCTGGCAAGACGAGTCGCCGGACCATAACTACTACTTAGATATGGAACTGGGCAGCGTGCAGTTTTTACAGCGCGACTTGAAAGACCTGCGTGACTTAACAGATGAGTTAGAGACTCACAGTCAGCGGTTTTTATATCTGCCCAAGCCGGACTTAGCTCAGCTAAGGGCAGACATTGCCGATTTTATTGAAACCATGACCGACACACGTTTGAAAAACATCGCTACAATAGCTTTTGAGAGTCCTCACCTGTCCGCGTCTTTTAAGAAGATACTCTCCGGGCACGAAGATGAACTGACCCGCTGGCAAGAATTTAGAGACAACCGCGTTAGGGAGCGCATTCAAGAGTGGTTAAAAGCAAATTTTGTCCAAACCTAATTCTCCTTGTGGCAATGATTGCAACGCTTTTAACTGGTTGCAGCGAATTGTCTAAGCTTACAGGCGGGCTAATACCAAATAACGAACCGTTGACCGGCGAATGGACAATGGGTTACCAGAGCGATGGTCAGGTAACCAAAGCAAATGTGAAGCTCAAACAAAAAGGCGAAAAATTTGTTGGCGTTGGACATGAAGAAGGCGGGCGCAAATTTAAGATTCTCAATGGCGCAATTAAAGATGGGCAGTTAACGTTCAACAAATCATATGTTGAGCAAAACCCCAATGAGGCTAACCTGGTCGTGACCTATTCAGGCACCATGCAAATGCTCAATGATCCTGATTACAAAGGTCCCTATCTAACCGGACAATACACGGCAAGTTCGCAATCAGGCAACTTATCCGGTGACTGGGAAGCGCAACTGTCCAACGCGCCCAAAGGCGACTCCGGCCCGGCCCCGCCGGCAGAGGGTCCGGCGGCGCCTGCACCAGCAGATACAGGCAGCACCATATCTGATACCAAAGCTCCGGATTTATCCGGTAAATGGAAAATTGCTTTCCGTCACAATTTCAAGATAATCAAATCGACTTTGTTCATTGAACAAGATGGTGGGACACTGCGCGGTCACGGCGTAGACAACAACACCAATGAGAGATTTGTCATTGAAAAAGGCTGGTACAACTATCCAAAAGTTACGATCGTTAGGAAATATACAAAAGGTAAGGATGCGGCAAGCACACGCAGCTGGACTTATAAAGGCGAAGTTTCCATAGTTCACGACGCTGATTATCAAGGCCCCTACATGAAAGGGGAGTTCCAGGGCGGCGGCGAATGGGAAGGGCAACAAGTCAAGTGATGGTTTCCAAGAGAAGCTTTAAAAAACCTTTTAGCTCCTAGCCGGCTTCTACCATTTGATATCTGCTAACCTAGCCTGGCTGTCAGTAATTACTGGCACGGCATTAACATATAGCCGCCACGACTTATCTGGCTGCTCAATGGATATTTTTTGCATATGAATCTGGCAAAACTCCGAACAATCGCTTTTATATCAACCGCTGTCGTCTTGTCATCATCGACGAATGCTATGGCTTCCGATCCAGCGCCGGATGACAACGGCAATATGCATCAAACCGGATTTCTGACACCAATCTACGATCAGCTAGCCGACAAGTCGGACGAAGTATCTAAGCCCTCGGCTCTAAATGATGACGGTGAAGATGTAAATGAAGCCAGCTGCGTCTTTAACCTCAGTGCCACCAAGTCTGAAGGCGATGTGCGTTGGTCGCTGCCTATATATGGCCAGCTAAACCGGGCAACCTCACTAATTAAAACAGCTAAGCGCGTTATCCTCAATGAGGGTGCCGAAGCGCCAATGCCGCAATTGGAAATTGGCATCTCCATGGCTGACCAACACACAAAGATCAGCCAGCGTATCGATAATTTGCTTGATGTGGCACTCAACAACGACAGCAAGACTAGCGCTTTAAGTAAGGCTGTTTATCACTACAACAAGCCCTTGCAGAAAGCCTTTGCCGAGGTAAAAGACGGTACTGATTATCTTGTCCCTTATCGTGGTTTTGGTCCATCGGCTGAAGCCGGCAACATCATCCTCGGCGAAAAGGTAAAAGTGCATAGCCGCGCTTCAGCTGAGTATGCGCGACAAAAACATGTCGATGGCAAACACTTAGAAGTAGTAAGCAATATTTCGCAAATTGCCATGGGCTTGGGCATGGCCGACAAAGTTCGCGGTGCCGAAATTATCGCTTCAGGAAAAGATTCGCTTTGTGCATTGGTTGGTGCGGAAGAAACCGAAAAGACTATTGCCATGCTGAAAAGCTGGGCAAAAGACCTCGATGTCCCGGAAAAGGTCTATGCCCAAGGGCCATGGGATGTTCAATCTCGTCAGGAGAAATTAAAAACAGTAGTTGCCACATCACTGGATAACGATCCGGTTGTTACTGAAATAAAGCGCCGGCTACACAAGTACAACCAAAAGAGCAAGTTTTCCATGGTCACGTCACAAGTGCTACAGACCACCTTGGGTGTGGCTGCCATGACACCAAGTTTTATTGGACCAGCTGCTAAAGTTGCTCTGCTTACCTTTGTCATGGCCACTGGCGGTCCTGAATCCTGCAAGCTGATGAAAGAACTCTATCTCGATAAGCGTTTTGAGAGCCGCTGCCAAGTAACAAGTGAAGAGGCTCATTTAGCCGTGGAAAATTACCACGTGGCCATGCTTACACGTAATCCTGTATTGCTGGCCTTTTCCGAGTCGATGATCGCCGACATGGCTGGTCGCACCTCGGTTGCCAAAGTATTGGGTACGGAAATTCTTGCTTATGCACCAGAAGTTGCTCAAGACGCGGCCATCGTCGATAATGGTGTCACACAATAATAGAAAGAGAAGCAATGAGTCTCAAAGAACAAATTTCTGCTGACTTAAAACAGGCTATGAAGGACCGTGATCAATTACGTATTGACACACTGCGATCGGTTCTTTCTGCTTTCACTTACAAACGAGTGGAAACAGGTAAAGAGGAACTGACTGCCGAACAAGAGCTGGCTGTAATTACCAAACAAGTTAAACAACGTAGTGATTCAATTGCCGAATATACCAAAGCGAATCGCCAGGATTTGCTGGACAAAGAAGCCAAGGAAAAAGATATCCTGTCGAAGTACTTGCCGGCACAAAAGTCAGAAGCGGAGATTAGAGAAATGGTTCGCGGCATTTTGAAGGGACTTCCAGCTGAGTCTCGCAATCAAGGTGCGGCGATGAAACTTGTTATGCCTGAGTTAAAAGGTCTTGCCGATGGCAATATGGTTAGACAGATTGTCACCGAAGAGCTTGGCTCTTAGAATCGTCCATAGCACAGCGGAAGCCGACGTTGGATGAGCCGCTGTCGGGCTCTCCTTTTCCGCGGGTGCCGACCATGTAGCGGGCGCAGTATTGGTCCGTGCATAGAAATGATCCACCTCTTTGTACGCGCTTGGGTACATTGGTCTCAGTGGGATCAAAGCTTTTGTCAGGTCCCTTGGGATTTTTCTGAATCAGGGCTCCAAGGAAATTCTTATAGTAGTCAGCGGCATACCAATCGGAGCACCACTCCCAAACGTTGCCTGTCATGTCAAAAAGCCCATAACCATTAGCTGGATAACTACCTACAGGTGCGGTGTCGGCAAATCCATCTTCCTTTGTGTTTTCATAGGGGAAAACACCTTGCCAGATGTTGGCTTGCCAAATACCGGCCGGTTTCAGCTCATCACCCCAACTGTATTTCTTTTGGCTCAGTCCGCCACGTGCTGCGTACTCAAATTCAGCTTCTGTCGGTAATCTCTTATGAGCCCATTTTGCGTAAGCTTGAGCATCTTCATAAGCAATTTGCACAACAGGGTAATTCCCTTTGCCAGAGATATTACTCTTGGGACCATATGGGTGTTGCCAATTTGCCCCTGGCACATAACGCCACCAATTTAAATGGCTGCCTTTGGAAACGGCATGGTCAGGCGGCGTAAAGACAAGACTGCCGGCAACTAGGTTTTCTTTGGGAGCATTGGGAAAATCTTCTTGCTTTGGCATCCTTTCAGCTACTGTCTTGTAGTGGGTCGCTTTAACGAACCGCTGAAATTCGGCATTAGTCACCTCGGCCTTGTCAAGCCAGAAACCATCTAGCCTAATTTGATGTACGGGATTGGTATCGCGAAACGACTTTTCGTTCACGCCCATCAAAAACAAGCCTGGCTTTATCCAAACCATATCTTTTGGTTGCCGCTCGGCTGCCGAGGCAATCGGCAAGAATAACCAAAGAAGCAAACTCACAAGTAACAAAGTATTCATCAATTGACATCACTCTTGAGTGACAGTAAGAACTCTAATCGATTAATCTTACCCTGTGTCCACAAACAGGGAGACTTAGCTGTGCATATCAGCAAAAACATTCTAGGCGTAGCAATTGCCGCAGTTATTGCCTTCTGCCCTCTGATACAACAAGCAAGCTGGGCAGCCGAAAGCCAGAAGCCAAACATCATCTTTATTATGGGCGATGATATCGGCTGGTTTAATATCGGCGCCTATCACCAGGGCATGATGGCTGGTAAGACCCCTAATTTGGACAAGATGGCTGCCGAAGGCATGCG
>SBAT01000166.1 GCA_005240105.1 Chloroflexota bacterium | reverse complement strand
GTTGCCATCGTAGTACCCCGAGGTAAACAACATTCCTCGTCACCCCACGTGTAAAACTGAATCTCGTGTTGGTCCGCGTAGAGTTTGATCTCCGCCTCCGACATTGGCTCGAAAACTTCGTAGCCACCCAGCATCTGACGTTGTAACTCCTGTTCGGTCACCACTCGATTGATACCATCGAGAGCCGTGATGAGATAGATGTCGTTGGGGGCAAAGGTAAGATTGCTGTTTGTTTCGACGCATACCCAGGTGCGGGCATTGCAACCTTCATGCATGGGATAGTCAACCAACCGAGCATGACGGCGCACTGAAATGCGTTGCCGAGCGGTATCGAGATAGGCTTCAGTAGCCACTGCGTCCTGGTAATAGCTTAGGTGGTCGCCCACGTAAGCAAACAACTCCACCAGCGTGATCCCTATATCCGGCACATGGCGTTCCTGCCAATCCGGCATCACCAACGCCAGCCGGTCTAGGATGAGTTGGCGGAAACTGCCATAATCTTTGGCTAGATAACTGATCTCCGGTTCTTCAAGCTTTTTTGGCGGACAGACTAATTCCTGCATGCAGTCGAGATCGCTAGGGCAATCGACCTTAAAGCTAAACTCGATACGATCGTAACTTGCATCGAAAGACGGATGCCTTAACCAATTTCCCTCTTCATCCTGCCCTTCGACCACACGAAGCGTGTAGGTAGAGAAATCGCCGTCCTTATCCGTGACCACTTCCATGCAGTCGTCGAATTCGGCCATTCGAAAGTGTTTGGGCGTTACTTCTTTAACACGGATGTTCCGAATACGTCGGCCACCTTCAATGATGACATTGGCCGGTTGTAACAATACGGGGGCTTTGCCGAGAAAATAAACCGTCAATGTACGCAGTTTTTCTCCTTGCTCAGTTACTTTAAGTTCCCCTACTTCCAGATAATCCAAGCCGTTTAAGTTTTTGCGCTGGCGTACTGCCTCGCGCCGAAGTTCATTTCTACAAATCAACTCGTTCATGATGCGCTCCGTACAAAATTCGTGACGCGGATTTCCTGCGTGCGCCGGACCAAATATTTGAGATCGACGCGCAAGGTTGACTCCTCACTTGTCACCTCTAGCCCCTGCACTTCAATCACATCTCCTAGCCAACGCTGCAAGCCAGCCTGCACGGTAAATTGCACAGTAGCGGCAAGTTCTGGGCTATTGGGCGCAAAAATCAATTGCAGCAACCCACTGCCGAAGTCCGGACGATTGACCCGTTCACCAGCATTAGTGAATAGGAACTGTTCGATCATATCGCGTATGTGGTCATCGTCATTTGTGATAGCGGTACGTCCACGGTTATCAAAATGAAAAGGAAAATCGATGTTCATGTTCTCAACTCCCAACAACGCGTGGCTGAACCGTCGTAACTAGAGGAGCGCCTTGCGGGATTTGCTCAACACTTTGGCAAACACCTGGGCCAGTTCCAAGGCTGGGCAACAGTGCGACCGGTTGTCCGGCGACCAAAAAACGGGTCGATGGCATTGCCCATTTGATGGTGACGCACGGTTGTGGCTTAGTGCCGGTGGGGATCGGGATTTGAAACAAACAACCGGCCACCGTGATCTGCGCAGCGATATTTGCTACCGGCTGACCGTTGACTAGCACCCTCGGCTGGCTGGGCACGATGGTTGTCGGCCCGCCATGAAAGCATTGCATTGCCGCATTCACATGCATGAGAAATCCAGGCATTACACACCTCCTATTTCAGAATGGTTAAAGCGCCGGTATTAAAATCGATCACCGTGCCTATCAGGGTGATCATCGCGCCTTTGCCGTTAGAGATAAAAATTCCTGCATCGTTAACGACAATCGAGGCGCCGGTGGTGCTGCGTAAAATCACGCCCCCCGTCGTCGGAATTGGCGGCATTACCGGCGGAGGTACCGAAGGCGGCATGTCGCTGACAATAACCGCCTGCTGTAACAGCGACTGAATGACGATGTTGGGGTCGGCAGGATTTCCTGCCAGCGCTGCCAGTGGAATTTCGGACTGCAAGCCCCAGCGGCACCCTACCCAAATTGGTTTATCGGAGTCGCCATGCTCGAACTCCACCCAGACGCCCGCGCCAAACGGCGGCACCATATAAACACCCATCGCTGGTCCGGTCGGCCCCGCCAGCGGCACACAAGGCTCTGCCCAGGTGGTCGGCAACAGAGAGTGAACGTCAGGCACGATCAATTGCAATCGTCCACGGCGCTCAGGATCCAGGTTGTTTGCGACCGTACCTTGATACTTGCCCCAATACTTTGTTTCTTCGCTCATGGAACTACCTTTGGCGTGTTTGATATCAATCCATCGCGGGAGAGCTGAAAGCTTTGCTTATACTCTCCGCGTTTGATGTTATGGGTCACACTATTAACGTAATACAAGCCGTCATAAGCTAGCCCTGCGCCGCGCACACCCACCAATAAACGCGAGCGCAGCACATGACCGTAGCGCAACACATCCAGGCTCCCCGATGCAGAGATTGCGTCCGAGTTGTTCATAAGGAATGCCAAGATGCTTTTAGCCGCGCCATCAATTGGCTCGTTTGCCACGTCATTGGCGAATTCCACGCGGGCAGGGGGCGTTGGACGCAAGCCCAGCGGCGGCTTGAAGGCGTTGATGTTCGGCACCGGAATTGGAATTGGAACCCTTCTGGTGATAGGATCATTTACAATATAGATACGTACTTTCTTTGCCATCCCGTCCAGCGAGAAGCTGAGTGACTCGACATTAGTGTGCGCATCCATGTTGATGTTTAGCGCGGGCTGCGGAACGGGGATGCGGATATCAGGGCCAAAGTAGGCAATGCTCTGCAGGGGCAGTGGGCCAGGCTCAACGTAGAAGACAAAGCCGTTCAGACGAGCCATCTTCTGCAGGTAGGCACGATCAGTTTCATTCTGACTCTCCCAACCATTTGTCTGTATTTGAATCTTCGGAATGAATGGCGGTATCGCTGCGGGCACAATTCCAAAGGCAGCATAAGGGGCGAGCACAGTATAGATACGTGCGATTTCGGGCATAGGGAGAGGGCGCTTGACATGCACTACATCCATCAATACGCTCAGATCTTCGCCAGTAACAGTCAAAGTGGATTGCCCTGGTTCGTTGCTAGGTTGAAAATCCTGCCGCGTTACGATACCATCCATAATGACATTCGGAAAGCCACCTACTGTAACGATGATAATGACTCTTGTGGAAATTGGATCAAAATAGCCTGCAGGCAGCATCGTTGTTAGCAATTGCGAGTTCTTGCTTACCGCGAACGTGAGCTGAAAGCCGCTGCGGTCTTTCCCGCTCGTCACTTGTACGTTCGTCAGCGCATTGACCACCGACTCCGGCACGGGTATTGGCACGGCCGGCCCGATCATCAATGTTAGGTGTATTCCTTTCAACATAGTAGTCTACCTCAACCTGGCGGCGTTCCCGGAATCCCTTCCGGCAATGTAATCCGTAACCTGCGTCCGATCTCCTCCGTCAACTCATCAGGACGCATTGCTGCATTGGCGTCGGCCACGCGCCAGAACTGCTCCGGATCGCCCAAGTAATTTGCTGTGATAAGATCGAGCCGCTCGCCCTGTACCACCGTATGTTCCTGAAGCAGCGCGAAGCCACCCGGCTGTGGAAGAAAGCGACGGCGCAGATAGACGACTTGCCGGCCATCCAGCCTTTCTAATATTGCTGTCTCGATCGTGTAGTAACGACTGGTGATGGGAAAATTCAGGTTCTGGTTCATGATATTCCTCCAATACCCAATCGGTCGAGCGTGCCGCCCCGGTTGCGCTGCGCCAACTGTTCCTTTTTCTGTAGATAGGTCATAAATAAGCCGCCGCCTTTATGGTTGAATCCTACGTCGTCCACGCTCAGCACGCGCAAGCCCAGGCTTACTTTGGCGCGGATGGGATTGAGCGATACATCGAAGGCTTCTTCAGTAATGCTGAACTCGGTCAAGCGCACCGGCAGGATACGGTTTTTGCTCCAGATGAACAGCATCAGCGGTGCTTCCATCGGGGCGATCTCAATGCTGCCCGAACTGGCTTCGCTGTTATTGGCAATCAATTGCGCGCTGCGAGGATAGACCATCGTCTCGAGCGCGGCTAGTTGCGGATGAATACCCAGCTCGATCGTCTCTGCATCGGCGTGTTCCAGTTGATCGGCTGCGTCGATTTCGGCTTCGAGCTTGATTGTCTCGACCGGCGGACCTTTCAACCGCATCGCCTCCACATGGTCGCCGGCCTCGCCGCCCGCGCCCTTGATCTGGAATGTGCGGCTGATCGAGTCCGGGTTGTATTGTAGTGTGACCAAGCGTAAGACCTGCCCAGTATCGGGGTCCAACAGTACGATGCCGCCGCGGGTCACATTCGGTGAAATTGCCATCTTGTTTAACTCCTAAAAGGTGAATTTCCAGTCCTTGTTGAAAAATGTCTTGCTCATCCACTCCAGCGTGGTCGGCGTCAGGATCGGCACAATAGGTGTCCGGAACTCCTTCTCGCCCGGTTTGAGGATCGATCGCGTCTTCTCCCATTCCAAATCGAAGAGGTCTACCACGTTCGGGCTTTCACGCGAGAGCATCTTGTCGTAGGCGTAGGCCGTCCCCTTATTCGCCCCTAAGGATGCCAGATCCGGCCGCAGCCCCAAGCTCCGCAAAAAGTTGTAGGTTGTCCACCAGTTCTGCTCAATGACCTGAGCATCGCGATCCGATAGCCGTAGCCCGCGCGAAGTGAACGGCGTGCGCAAGTCGGACCAGTCAAGCAAACTCGGTGGCCGCAAGGGCGGCAAGGTCAGGTTCGGTGACAGTGTCAGCAGCGTCGTTGAGGGCGTGGGCAGACCACCGAGCGTCAAGCCTCCGCCCCCCGGTATGGATGGTTTAGACATGGACGGATCGATAGGGTCGAATGACATGGTGTCGCGGCCCTTTGCAGTCCCTCTGGTTTTGCCCTGTGAGAAGGTGTCTTTGGCTGGGTCTGGAGTCGCATCGAGCACGACCTTAATGCCAACGCGTCGGTTATCCGTCGCGGCGCCGAACGCTTGTGTCTCGCCATGCGCATACAAAACTACTTGTGAGCCAGGCGGCAGTAGCGCGATGAGCTTTGCTTTTGCAGCTACCACGCGGTGGCCGGAAAGGTTACTGTTATAATCGGTGTCACCCTCACGGCTGGCGTAACCGTGCAACTCGACCGTGACCGGTGTAGAGTAAGCTGCGAACATCTGCGCCAGCTTCTTTTCCGAAGCCGGAGAAATGTCAGCGCCGTCCTGATCGAACAATACGAAGTTATCTTCGGGCGCGACGCCTTTGGCAATCACCACGGGTTCGGACGGTTGCGCGGCACCTATGCCCTTCTTACCCGGCTTTGGCTCAAGCTGCGTCGCGCCAGCCTCGCCGCTGTTAGTGCCGCTTTGCTGCGCAACGTGCGTCAATTCATGCGCCATGAGCGCCGCGCCTTCTGGCGTGCCCGGTTTGAACTGGCCCGCTCCGAACACGATGTGTCTGCCTGTGGTGAACGCTTGAGCTGAAGCCTCGTCGGCGAGCTGAGCCGCCTGCGCATCGGTATGCACCCGCACCTGGCTGAAGTCATGCCCGAACTTTGTCTCAAATATCTGGCGCTGAGCGGGTGCCAGGGATTGCCCCGCTCCCGCTCTAATATCGTTGCTGGTTTCGACGGCATCAGCCTGCAAAGGCGTGGCACGCAAGCGGTTTTGGCCGGAGTGCTGAAATTGCTCGGCATTGCGCTTGGCTTCCGACTCTCGCACCGCCCAACTTGACGGTTTAACGTTCCATTGGTGTTGCTTCGCAGTTTGAACCGGTATATGCGCAAACATAGTCATTTCTCCTTCGGCGGCACAGGCTGCGCGCGCAACGCCGCCTCGCTTGCAAGCGCCACGTTGCCAAACTTGATGTCTCTCACCACGCCGTCCACCAACATCAGCGTCACCGTGAACTTGAGGTGGCCGCTGGCGTCGGGGCCGCTGCCCAGTCCGGTGACTGCCAGTGTTATGTTAGCGTTGATCTGCCCCGTCTCACCCGCTTTGCCCAGCAACTCAAAGTTTGCCTTACTCGCCTGGAACTCCGGCATCCGCAACTCCAGGTTATCGCCCAGGCGCATGCCGGAGATGCTGATGCGGTTTTTGCCGACGTTCCTGCCCGAGAGTGTGACGTTATTCTTCGAGGTCCCCAGGACATCTTCGCCCAGCGTCACCTCTCCACTCAAATTAATCTGATTTAGCTCCTCCAATGTCTTGGGCTTCTTGCCCCCGGCGGACGGGGAGGAGGGCTCGTTCAGGAGACTTTCGAGGAAGACACGGAGGTTTAGGCTGCCGCGGTCGTCGATGTAGGTGTTCTCCCCGTCAAACTCCACGGTCTCGGGTATCAGGCCCGGCATATTTTCCTGTTCGTATTTATGGCTGCGGAACAGAAGGCCGGACAGGCCGAGGCCGTCGATGTAGATGCCTTTATGGTCTCCGCCCATGGCCGAGTCGGGGAAGAGGTGTTCGATCTCCACTTCGTCGAAATCGATGCTTCCCTGACGAATGGGTACGGATACGTCCGCGTCAATGTTCCACTTCGCGTCCGTGACGTAGAGCTTCAAATTACCGCTCATCGTGCTCAGCGCGTCGAGCTTCCAAGGGTCGGCGGCCGCGCCGGGCTTGCCGGGGGCGGAAGGCGCGCTGCGATCCACCTCGTATGTCACCTTTATGCCCTGGACTTCCAATTCTTTCAACGTTGCACCTAACACATCGAACGCCTGCTTGGGCGCCTGGCCCTGCATACCAACCGCTGCTTTCTTCAGCTTCACGAGCGGAATTTCGACTGTCGCGCCGCCTGCCTTCAGCTCTTTCAGCTTCAAATTCGTGCCCACCAATTCGTCGAATTCGACATACATTGTGCCGTTCGGCGCGAACCTTACTTTTAGTCCGGTCAAATCGAAGCCGCCCGTTTTTGACGGATCAAGCACGCCCAGTTCAAGCTTCTCCTCCGTTGCTTTTTTGTGGACCACGCGCATATTGGTCAACCCCAGCCCCTTCGAATCCGTCAGCTCGAACAGGCCGTCGACGCTCGTCCAGTCCTCGCCGTATGCTTTCGTTCCGGTCAACGTCAGATCCGCATGCATGCTGCCGGCTTCGATATTACCGAACAGTTCGGTCTGCGAGGTCTTGCCGGAGATCGTCTCACCGAAGCTGGCCATAAAACCGGTCACGCTGGTCTTCTTCAGATTGGCGTTAAGCTTTGTGATATGCGTGTTGAAATCGTGGGTGAGCGATTCGAAGACCAGCTCGCTGAGCTCGGCTTTCTCGGCTTTGATTGTTTTCGTTTTGGATTCGCTGCTCGAGATCGTGGTCTTGCCGGTGTACTCGAACCCCTTGGCGCCGATGAAATCGAACTTCAGGCCGGAAATATCCAGGTTGGTCATGCCCTGGCTCTTCTTCCCGTCCTTGTCTGTTACTTCGCCGAATTTGGCGACCACATCCTTGATGTGGACCGCGGTGACATTGGCCGAATCCAGTTTGACGTCCGTGCCTTTGCCATCAGTATATTTTGGCGAAGTAAGCTTGATATCCTTGATCTCGACATCCGCTACCTTGGCCTGGGCGCCGCCCGCGCTGATCTCGATGGGACTCATTGTGATCTGGCCGGTCGCAAAGCCCGTCTTCGCGCCGAAGCCCTCGAAATTGCCGCTAACCTCCTTGATTGTGCCCAGCTCCAATTTGGCGCCTTTCTCTCCAAACAACGTCGCTTTCAGCTCGTGGCCGCGCAACCCCTCGTCTTTGGCCTCGGCGCCGTAGGCCT
>SBAT01000293.1 GCA_005240105.1 Chloroflexota bacterium | reverse complement strand
CTTTTTTAGATCTCTTGATACCAGAGAAACAAGTATTAATTGCCTCTACTGCCCATTTTTGATCTTGGGCGGCAAACCAAATAACAGGTTCATCCAATTGGATAAAATCGCAACCGGCATCATCCAACGCCTTGAATTCACTGTTAATAACTTTCGCCATATCTTTGGCAAGCGCTTCGATATTCTTATAGTGTTCGTCCCAGGAAATACAGGCGAACATATGCGGACCTGTCATGGCAATTTTAACTTGTTTGTCTGTGTTGGCTCGCAGAATTGCTAGTTCACCTAGAAGACCAAGTGGCGTAGGCTTCAGTGCACTGGTTACAACTGGAGCCGGGAAGGATGCTTTTGGTGCTACTGGCGTGAGTCCGGATTTGTCTCTGTGCTCGCCGGAAAAGCCGGTAATCTTATCGGCAAAATAATTGATCATTGCATTTGGCGGACCATAGCAATTGTCGCTACGGCGGAACAATTCGCCGTCTGAGATTACATCTATCCCTGCTCGTTCTTGATCAAGAATTGCCGCCTGTACGGCACATTCTTTGGCGTCTTGAAAAGCCTTTTGGCTGAGACTTCCTTTGATTACAGCCTCTTGCAGCGAAGGATACCAATCCGGCACGGTGTAAGAACCAATCACAGTTGTAATTAGAGACATATATCCTCGTCAGGTACGGAGTTGAGACAAAGCGAATATATCATAGTGGCAACGCTTTTCAGGACTCCGGTGAATTGACTCCCTTGCGCGGGAATTGTGCTTTGGCGTCGTAGACAAAAAGAGAGGCAAGTTTGTCCCAAAAATCGCCGCCTAGAATAAATAGACTGACGATAAACAGCAGGTCGGCTGCAATATTGATATAGAGACGCTCTGGCGAATCATCAGGCAGTAAATGTGGCGTATAAGCCATTATGTAGGTTGGGATTAGTGGCAAAAGAAAGAGAATGAGACCAACTGTGTAGCGATGCTTACTGACAGGACCAGTTGGCTTAATGCGATGCAAGACAGAGCGAATTTTGCCTGTGATTAAGTCGAAAGCTTCTTTGCCGAGCAAAGCCACAGAGGCAATGATCAAAACTTCCGGTGCTCCAAGTGTTAGAAGCCCGATAATCGTACCCTTGATGGCTAAGTGCAAATCAAGGCCAGCAACCCAAAAACCAAGCAAAGGTAGCACTGCCGATAGAATTAGGAAAGCTATTCCCAAATAGAATTTGAAGCGCTTCAACAAAATCAGCCTTTCTGAAATTAAGTGGTCTGCGGCATGTCCGGTGGCGGTTGATCGTTGTTAGTCGAACTACCAGGTAATCCTGGATTGCCGCTGTGCTCTGCTTCTCCGATTGCCTGTAGGTCAATGACTGGTGGCTTGCCGACGCGTTTGCGGTCAGCCATCTCATCAATCTCGTGTTGTATGTCGGCTGGTGTTCTATTAGGTTCAAGTATCTTGGCCAGGTCCGCATAGTAGAGTGTTTCCTTCTCTACCAATATTTGGGCAAGACGATCTACTTCCGTGCGGTAGCTCTGTAATAGGCCCTCTACGTTTTGCATACACTGATCGATAATGGCTTTGATTTCTGTTTCGATCTGGTTTTCTGTATTTGGTGAAGAGTGATACCGGCCGCTGCGCGTGAACGCCTCGTCAGTGTTGAATTTGAAGCTACCCATGCCCCAGTGCCTGACCATGTTGCTGGCTATTTCAGCTGCTACCCGGATATCTTCCGATACGCCTGAGCCGGTTGATTCGAGGAACATCTTTTCCGCCACTGAACTGCCGAGGGCAATTTCAATTTGAACTAAATAGTCTTCTCTCATCCATTTGCGATAGTCTTCCTTGCCGACGTACCAGATATAACCTAATGCGTAACCGCTCGGTACGATGGTCACTACTTGAATGCGGCTGCGTCTATTGCGGAAGTAGGCAACTACTGCGTGTCCTGCTTCGTGATAGGCGGTGGCTCGCAATTCATCGATAAGCACTTCGCGGCTGTAGGACATGCCGAAGCTGGTCCGTTGAATGGCGTGGATAATGTCCTTCTGTGATAGCTTGTTTCGGCCATCTCGAATTGCGGACAATCCGGCTTCGTTGACTATGTTGGCAATATCAGCGCCTGTTTTCCAGACGGTCATTCTGGCTAACTCTCTGGGCATTACGGTCTCGTCTGTTCCTACCTTCTTGAGGTAGTAATTGAACATAGATTCCCTGCCTTCCAGATCTGGTGGTGGCACTTCAATTCGTCTGTCGAATCGACCTGGCCTTAATAGGGCGGAATCAAGCATATCTGGTTTGTTGGTGGCGGCGATGGTCAGCACTTTGTGTTTACCAAAACCATCAAGTTCAACAAGAAATTGATTGAGCGTCTTGTTGGAGTCCTGAATGGCACCGCCACCAAGGTCAATGCCACGCTTGCCACCGAGGGCGTCAATTTCATCAATAAAGACAATTGCAGGTTTGCCGCCACGACGAGCTTGCTCGTACACGGCACGCACACGATTGGCGCCAACGCCTGCCCACATGGATTGGAAGTCTCCACCTGATAGAGCATAGAAGGGAACGCCCGCCTCGTTAGCAATTGCTTTGGCTAACATTGTTTTGCCGGTGCCGGGTTGTCCAACCAAGAGCACGCCTTTGGGTGCTTTCAGTCCTGTGTTGGAAATCTTCTCGACATTTTTCAAAAGGGCAACTACTTCAGCTGCTTCTGATTTGGCTTCTTCCATGCCTTTTATGTCGTCCAGTCTGACATCAATATCGGGGACTCTGGCCATATTCATGCCGTAGGTGTTGAGTTTGTGACCGGCTGTTACCGACACGCGATCTACAGCAGCCTCGAGATCAACCTCTTCCACGTGCTTCTTGCCGTGACGCACAGCAATAATGGCGCCTTCATTAACGGCAGCAGCAATATCGGCGCCGGAGAAGTTCGTTGTTTGCTTGGCTAGTTTCTCTAAATCAGGTTCGGAAGCCAACTTAATTTTCTTCAGGTACTGAGCAAAAATCTTTTTGCGCGCTTCAGCGTCCGGTAGACCTACATATGACTTGCGGTCAAAGCGGCCTGAGCGCATGAAGGCAGGATCGAGACTTTGCTCGGCGTTTGTAGCGCCAATTGTAATTACGTTGCTGCGACCAATGCCATCAAGCTCAATCAACAATTGGTTGAGGGCTCCTGTGCGATTGTTGCCGGTTTCGGACATGGTGCCGCCAATGGCGTCAATCTCATCAATGAATACAATTGCCGCCGGACTCTTGCGAGCCTGAGCATAAAGTGCGCGGATGCGTCCTGCTCCTTCGCCGGTCATTGCGCTTTGGAAATAACTTGCAGATAGTCCATAGAAAGGAACGCCGGCTTCATTGGCAATGGCCTTGGCGAGCATGGTTTTGCCTACACCTGGTGGTCCGATGAACAATAGCCCCTTCGGTAATTTGGCACCAATTTTGCGCAGGTCGTCTCCGTGTTGTAAGAAGTCGACAATTTCCAGGACGTCTTGTTTGACATCGTCGATTCCAATTACATCATCAAGGCGAATGGAAGCATCGGCATTGCCCAGTTCTACACCGGAGCCAACCAGACTTCTTTCCAGCCCGACGGAAATGCGATCTAAGGAATTTTCAATTGTTTCTTGTGTCACCTTGCCTGGTCCACCTGGACGTCTAGCCAATAGTGCTGCTTCGTTGACTACGTTGGCAATTTCTGCCGGTGAGTAATTAGTTGTGAGCTTGCCCAATTCCTCAAGGTCAATATGTACGTCGCTGGAGACCTTGCCTAAGTAGTAGCGGAATATTTCCTTCCGCTCTTCCGGATTTGGTGATTGGAAATAGATGCGTCTATCCATACGTCCGGCGCGCATAAGAGCTGGATCCAGAATGCCGTCATTATTGGTGGCACCGATAACCAAGATATTGGAAGCTTGGAAGCCGTCCATCTCTGTCAACAGCGCGTTCAATGTCATATTCATGTCAGCGACGCCGCCAAAGCCGCGATCGCCTTGACGTCTTGCGCCCATGGCGTCAATTTCGTCGATGAACAAAATGGCTTTTTCGAACTTGCGCAGTTTGCGGAATAAAGTCTTAAGTTTCAAAACGCCCAGACCCATAATCAAGCCGGATAGCGATGAGCCTTCAACGACATAGAAAGGGATTCCGACTTCATTGGCTATAGCGCGAGCGAAGAGAGTTTTGCCAACACCTGGTGGTCCAACAAACAGCATCCCTTTGGGTACTTCTGCCCCTGATTCGGAATAGTGTTTGGGATTGGCAATAATGTCGATTACTTCGCGAATTTCGACTTTTGCCAGATCGTTGCCAATTAGATCGGTAAGCTTTGTCGGTGCCTTGGGATTGATGGTCGGTTTCTTAAAGAGAAACGGAAAGATGCGCAACCAAAATCCCTTCGGAGCCTTGGAGTCAGCTCTTGGTGGCAGTGGGAAAATAATCGAGATAAGTAAGTAGTACTGGATGAGGATTACCAGGGCACCGAAGATGGCGCTGGCAATGACTGATACTACCGAGTACTTGAGCAGGGCTGGAAACGACGTGAATGGATTCCAATATGGCGAGCTGAATAGCAGACCCAGCGTCCATACGATTAGAAGTGTCCATTTTGCCCAAGGTTTTAACATGGTCTATATCCTCGATTAGTTATTGGCGCCCAGGGGAAACTCGGCGGTTCTCTCATTACTCTTTTCGTCAATCTTGGTCATGTAGCCTACACCTCTGGCGGTGTCGGCAAGGTGAATTTCTGGAATGTTGCCTTCGGCGCGTTCCATGCCGAAGCTGCTTTCCCTTACGTGCCCGATGCCTACCGGCATTGGATATGGTGGCGGCTGTTCGGGAATGAGGCTGAACAGCAAGCAGCTCAGCACCAGCATGAGAAAGAAACTAACAACATACGCCTTCATAGATCACATTGTAACGACTGCGAATTCTGCTAGCAAATTCTTTTTCTGGACTTTAGGGGCTATAGCCGACTCAAGCGAGTCTTGAAACGGCCTTTTCCCTGGGAGGGATACAGGGAGAATAGCGGGAGCGGAGGATTGCGGCCCAGCAATCTGAAGCGAGAGCGTGGGTTGCGAGTAGCAGGCGAAGGCGGAGCGTCAGCGAAGCCGGAGCCTTACAACTAAAGAACGTGATTAATCTGTTCTACCAGCGATTCTTTGGCGATGACACCACTTAGAGTAGTCACTGGTCGCCCGTTTTTGAAGAGCACGAGCGTGGGCACGCCATTAACATTAAACTTGGAGGCCAGCTCCGGCTCGGCATCAATATCCACCTTGACGGTCTTCATTTTGCCCTCAAAATCTTTGGCAATCTCATCGACGACTGGCTTCATGCGCTTACATGGTCCACACCAGGTTGCCCAAAACTCGACCAGCACTGGACTTTCGGACTGTAGCACTTCGCTGTCAAAACTTGCTTGAGTGACTGCCGGGACAAGCGACGAGTCCTCGATAGGCGTCTCTTGTTGCAAAGTATTTGGCGCATGAGACCCTGCCGGCCCATTAGAGCCGTTAATCATGGCGCCGATAACGAGCGCAAAAAGGAAAGTTATTAGGACTTCGCGCATTGCCTACCTGTTTTTGACTCTAATTAGGATTGTAGTCGCTTTTTGGATTTCATAAATCAAAAGGCGGTCCGTTATTTACAACGGGCCGCCCTCAATTTTGAATTCGTTAAATTAGCCGACGTGCTTGTTGATAGCAGTAGCCAAAGTGGACTTCGGTACTGCGCCGACAATCTGCTCAACGACCTGACCACTCTTAAAGAGATAGAGGCTTGGAATTCCTCTGATGGTATAGGCTTGGGCAGTTTTCGGGTTTTCGTCGGTGTTTAACTTGACGACTTTGAGGCGTCCGTCAAACTCCTTAGCCAAGTCTTCGACCACTGGAGCTACTGCCTTACATGGTCCGCACCAGGGGGCCCAGAAGTCAACAAGTACTGGCAGGGGGTCTTTCAGAACCTCGTTTTCAAAGTCGCTATCGTTTACGTTTGACACATGGGTCATTAGATGAGGACCTCCCTAAATATCTGGGGTTTTGACAACCCGGACAATCGATCTCGAATTATAGAGACGATTACATAATGACATAGAAAAGCTCGTTTTGTTTTAATCCGACCCTAATTATGCGGCTTTATCGGCTAAATCTTGGAATCGAGTAGGTCATAAGCAATAATTGACAGTAGGGGGAGGCAAGAAATGTTCAGGCGACTTTCTAATTGGCTGTCCCGTAGTCTAGCTAACCAGCTGTTGTTCACATATCTGTTGGTGCTAACCATTGCCCTCATGGCGGTAAGTGTTTGGGCATTGGTCATTTTGAAGTCGGAATCTATTTCTGACTTGCGCAATGCGTTGCAGGTTGAAGCCGTTAACCTGGGACTGGAAATTGATAACGATCTGGCATTGGACTCTCCGGAAGCAACCGCACGCATTCAGGCAGCGGCGGATAGACATGGGGGCAAATTGAACGCCTGGGTAACTGTTGTCGACAGTGGTGGACATGTCATTGCCGAGTCAGGCATGCGTCCATCCAGATCAAAAGAAAGCATTTCCGATCAACCGGAAATTAACGATGCCCTTGCTGGAATTGCGGCCATTTACACGCGCAGCTCACACCTGACTAAAACCGACTGGCTTTTTGTTGCATATCCAGTACGTTCAATGGGAGAAACTGCAGGAGTTATAAGAGTTGGTGTGCCGCTGACTGAAATTAATCAACGATTGCACCAGGACTTGATTGTCTTTCTAGAAATTATTCTTGCTACTTTGGTTGTTACTGTTTTGATTAGTCGCTGGCTCGCCAAGCGAGTGACGCAGCCCATTCGTGATATGAGTTTGACGGCCAGCCAAATAGCAGCGGAAGGCGACATATCTGAATTTGTGCCGGTATTGCGAAAAGACGAGATTGGTGAATTGGCCAATTCATTCAATCAAATGATTAGCCGTCTGCGTGAGCAAGAAAGATTGCGGCAGGAATTTATTGCTAACGCTAGTCATGAATTAAAAACTCCAACAATGGCTATTGGTGCGGTTGTAGAGGCTTTGCAGGCTGGGGCGGCAAATGATCCTGAATTGAGAGCGCAGTTTTTACATTCGTTGGAAAAACTAGTTGATCGCCAATCAAATTTATTGAAGGACTTGCTGGACATTACTCGTTTGGATGCATCGGTAAGAGCAGATTGGCACGAAGAGGTAAGCATTTCATCCATAATTAGCGATGCTCTTGAACAGGTGAGAGTGCAAGCGGAGAAGAAGGAAATTGTATTGTCCAATCTGAGCAATGCGGATGGTGCTGTGGTGTCAGGCAATAGTATTCAGCTACAGAGAGCAATCGTGAACTTGCTGCACAATGCCGTCAGTTATACGCCGGTTGGTGGCTCTGTAAGCGTAGAGACGCAAATAGATGATAATAAGGACGTCGAAGTCGTCGTCAAAGACACCGGACCAGGAATTGACGCTGGGGACTTGCCGCATATTTTCGAGCGCTTTTATCGAGCCGACAAGTCACGTACACGTACGGTCGGTGGTACCGGACTTGGTTTGGCCATCACCAAAGAAATTATTGTGCGTCACAAAGGATCTGTCGATGTTGAATCGACTGTGGGTGAAGGGTCGACTTTTACAATCACATTGCCACTGGCACGCCATTAAGAGGGAAATTTACATGGACGGCGGCAAGACTTGGATGCAGAAATTAGCAGGATTATTTTCGGCATCGAAAGCGAACGATGCGGAGAATGCAGACTCCGAAGCCGTAGTTGAGAATCCGTGTTGTAGTAACATCGTGCACATTGCCTATCGTGGCGTCAGTGATGATAGGATGTATATGGCTTATTCTCGAAAGTGGGCGGAAGTTAAATTCTTTCGGCCGATTGGACTACGAGTATTCTGTGCCGATTGCCGCCGTCGCGTATTGTAGTCTAGCAGTATTTGAAACTGTTAGATTGCAAGTAGAAGGCTATCCAAGCGAGTTGCTGGATAGGGGGTTGATTTGGATTTATTCTGAAGACTGCGGAAGAACTCATCTCTGAATACTAGCGCAATCGGCGCATATCGTTTGATTGTAGCGGCTATAGCCGGAGATAATTCTTCAAGTTTATCTCGGTCGCCATTTACATAGTTGCGAAGTTGCATTTCCCAGCGGTCTTGTCCAAACAAGCTGGTAATTATATTGTGAAGAAAACTAGCAATGCTTGCACATCGATCGTAATTGCGATGACTATTTAGGAATTCAATCTCCTGTTCATTTAGATCGAAGTGTGATGATAGAACCAAGCCAAAATCACTGAAATAAACCAACTGTCCATCGGTGAGCATGTTATTGAAATGTGCATCGAAATGCAGGAAGTCGCGGGCGTTGATAAAGTCAATGGTCGTCTTTAGATTCTCTTCTACGAATGAAATAGCTTTTGATGAGGCAGTTTCACCTTCTTGAAGCCGAGAAGACAGCCATTTGCTCAGTGTTTGGGGAATATATTCTAAAAACAACACTAGATGAGCTGAGCTATTACGAATTGCCTCCAGCCGGTTGCGAATGGACTGAGAGTTATCCCAATACTGGACGTCAGAATCTAATTCTTCTAGTTCTTTGGAATCCATAGGTTCTGGCTTAGCAGTTGGTAGGATACGGCAGTGATAGAGTAGAGGAAAATTGGGACATTCTTCTGAGAGCACCCAGTTTGTTGTTATCAGGTGGGCAGCTAATTCACGCCATGCACCAAAACCATTTGATCCCACTCCATATTGATAAAAGAGTGGTAGTTCAAAGATGTTAGCTGTTGATCGAGAGTGTTGCGATTGTCTTTCGAGGTCGGTTAGGGGTACCTTTTTTACAAAGACAGGAGTTTCGTCAATCATCAGCAAAGCGGAAGTTCCGCCATAGCCAGAGTGTAAGGGTTTTGCCTTGTGAAGCAAGTCAGAAATCTGCTCGTCGTTAAGACTGGAAATCCGTGTTGAAATTTGCGAATGTTGTTTTTGTCGATTGCTCAATAGCATGGTAGCGATTCCTGATTAGGCAGCTTTACATTGTCGCCGATCTTGGATTTACACAAATTAGACAGCACAAATTCCAGCAAACATGAGAGCCGGTAGAATCAACGAGTTCAATTTGTGGTGAGTCTAATGAAAGTTTTACTAACTGGCGGTTCAGGGGATCTGGGACGGATTCTTATTTCTGAGTTGGTTTCTCAGGGAGATTCCCCGATCAACCTCGACGTTGCTCCGCCGAAAGAGCCCGTCGGACAATTCGTCGAAGGTTCTATCCTAGATCGCCGACTGTTGGAATCGGTGCTTCCTGGTGTTGATTGTGTAGTGCATATTGCTGCCTGGCATGGGATTCATGAATTCCGCAATGAAAAAGATGCGTTTGATTTCTGGGAGTTGAATGTCACAGGAACTATGACTCTTCTAGAGTCTTGCGCCCGTGCGGGCTGCTCGAAGTTTGTCTTCATATCCAGCACCAGCGTCGATGAGTGGCCCGGTATCTATGGACACAGCAAGCTAGTCGGCGAAGACCTAATGCGCACGTACGCCGCTCGACATGGAATGTCCATTATCGCCTTGCGCCCACGTGCCTTTATTCCTCATTGGAATCGATCAGTCTATGCAAGTTTTCCAGAATGGGCACGTTGGTACTGGAAGGGTGCTGTTCATATCAATGACGTTGCCCAGTCGGTTATGAAATCAATCGATGCTCTGAAGTCTGGGTCTGCACAAAAGTATTTGGCATTTACTGTTGATGGGGCTTGTGACTTCACAGAACAGGAACTTGAGAGCTGGGACTCTGAGGGACCAGGCAGCACATTTAAGCAACGCTTTGGGGAAGAAGCTTATCGCTTAGCAGTGAAATGTGGATTAGACCCGGCATGTAAGCCTAAGAT
>SBAT01000120.1 GCA_005240105.1 Chloroflexota bacterium | reverse complement strand
TTACCGAGGATTCAGTGAGGCTTTATCTGAGGGAAATCGGGCGCGTCAAAATGGTCAAGCCCGATGAAGAGATTGAGCTTGCCAGGCAAATTACCAAGGGTGACGACAAAGCAAAGAAAAAGCTCATCCAGGCTAATCTTCGTTTGGTTATCTCCATTGCCAAGAAGTATGTGAATCGCGGATTGCCTTTCCAAGACCTGATTCAGGAAGGCAATGTTGGTTTGATTCGGGCAGCTGAAAAGTTTGACCATACTAAGGGCTTTAAATTCTCAACTTATGCCACTTGGTGGATACGTCAGGCTATTAGTCGTGGATTGGCTGATAAATCACGGACAATTCGTGTTCCTGTGCACATGGTCGAGTCCATAAATAAGATGAAGAAAACAAGTGCCAGGCTCGCCCAAGAGTTGGGACGTAAGCCAACAGAGGCGGAATTGTCTTCAGCGATGGACCTGCCAGTCAACAAAATCAAAGAAATCATCCAGGCAGACCGTGAACCAATCTCTATGGAAATGCCTTTGAACAGGGACGAAGAGACATATCTAGGCGACCTCATTGAAGACAACGAATCTGCTCGTCCGGACTCAACCACCGAAGAAGAACTAATGCGCCAGGACTTGAACCGCATGCTCTCACAGCTAACGCCACGTGAGCGCGACATCATGCACCTCCGCTACGGTCTAGAAGACGGCCGCCAGAGAACCCTCGAAGAAGTAGGCCGCCTCTTTAACATCACCCGCGAACGCGTCCGCCAAATCGAGCACAAAGCCTTTAGAAAACTACGCCAGCCCGCCTGGTCCTCGAAGCTTGCCGGCTACCTAGAAGACTAAGTACAACTTGCTAGCGCTATAATTTGACCCGGAAGACTTTTCGGGTGAAGGCAATGCTGACCGAACAAGCTGAACTGAGCGTAGAGACAATTCGCTCGTTAATTGATGCCTCGGACAGGCAGCGGCTGCGTCTTGTTCTTAACGATCAGCACCCTGCCGATATTTCCGTGTTGCTTTCAGAACTAGCCAAGGAAGAAAGACTGTCTTGTTTCCGCCTGCTCGACCTTGATAACGCCTCGGATGTCCTGGCTGAGCTGGAGACAGATCTTTCCCGCGAGTTATTGCATGAATTGGGCAATATAGGCGTTGTGCCTTTGATCAGGCGCATGCCTCCCGACGAAGCAGCGGATTTGCTGTCCGAACTGCCAGAAGCAGAAGCAAGTTCCATCATCAGCCAAATAGGTGATGAGGAGAGCGCTCAAGACATCAAAGAACTGATGTCCTTCGAAGAGGATTCCGCCGGGGGCATCATGTCCACGGACTATCTGGCTTTGGAAAGTTCTATGACGGCAAAGGACGCCCTAGATCGCCTGAGAGAGACCTACGAAGAGCTGGATGAAGAAATTTATGACGTCTACGTCGTAGATGCAGACGATCACTTGGTTGGACGTGTCTCGGTACGCGAGCTATTCACGGCCGACCCGGATATCCCTGTTGAAAGTATTATGGATGCCGATGTCTTCTCAGTCGAAACTGATACCGACCAAGAAGAAGCCGCTGAAAAGCTCAGTCACTATGACGTTTTGTCTTTGCCTGTTGTGGACAAAGAAGGACGGCTCAAAGGTATCATCACAGCCGATGACGTCTTTGACGTTATTGAAGAAGAAGCAACAGAGGACATCTATGAATCTTCCGGTATTAACGTGCCGGAAATGGAAACAAGCGAAGCTCTTACATACAACTTGCCGTTGGCATTTCGCGCGCGCCTGCCCTGGCTTGTCGTCACTCTCTTGATTGAAACCGGATCAGTTTTGGTTATTACCCATTTTGATCAAATGATCCAACAGACCGTTGCAGCAGCTTCCTTCATGCCGTTGCTATCCGGTGTTACGGGCTCGGTTGCCACTCAAAGCACTTGTATTATGATTCGCGGCACAGCCACAGGACACTTCAATTGGAGTCTCGCCTGGCGCAATATCTGGCACGAGGCACGCGTGGGCATGCTTCTCGGTGCAGCCTGCGGCGTGATTGCCTGGGCTGTCAGCCTGGTTATGCATTCAGGTCAGCCGGAACATTTAGGAATTATCGTCGGTTTTTCTTTGTTTCTCACCATGATGGTTGGCGTCTTAATCGGCACGATAACGCCAATGATGTTTCATCGTCTGGGCATAGACCCGGCACATGCTTCTGGTCCTTTAATTACAAGTATTCTCGATGTTTGCACTATGACTATTTACCTGAGCATCGTGCACATTTGTTTAACCCACATCCTCTAAATACAAGCGAGCAGATTATGGAAACGACAAAACTAGAGCCTAACCAAGAATTATTGGAGCGTCGAAAACTTGCCGGAAATGTAGGCAAAGAAGCTGAACGCAAACGGCATCAGGAAGGCAAGTTAACAGCTAAAGAACGCATTGAAAAGCTTGTCGATAAGGGATCATTTGTCGAACTCGATCGTTTTGCTACTCACCAGGCAACACATTTTGGCATGGAACGCAAGAAAGCTATTGGTGATGGTGTAATTACAGGACAGGCAACAATTGACGGTCGTCCTATTTATCTCTTTGCCCATGATGCGACATTTTTAGGTGGCGCCTTAGGTCAAGCATTTGCCCGCAAAGTTTGCAAGATAATGGACCTTGCCGTCCAAGCCGGCGTCCCTGTTATTGGTCTTAACGAAAGCGGCGGCGCCCGTATTCAGGAAGGCGTTGCCAGTCTGGCTGGATATGCCGATATCTTCTATCGCAATGTGCAAGCCTCGGGAGTGGTACCACAAATTTCAGCAGTTTACGGATCTTGCGCTGGTGGTGCCGTTTACAGTCCAGCAGTTACGGATTTCACTATTATGGTGCGCGATAAAGGCTTCATGTTTATCACCGGTCCGGAAGTGGTGAAAGCCGTCACCGGCGAAGAGGTTTCTTTTGAAGAGCTTGGTGGCGCTGTAGTGCACAATACAAAATCAGGCGTGGCACAATTATTGGCAGAAAGCGAGGAGGATTCCTTTTTCCTCATCCGCAAATTACTTTCTTACTTGCCCGGCAACAATCTAGAAAGCCCACCGGCACTGCCCCTATCCGGCGATGAACAACCGGCAGGGATGAAAGAATTAGACAGCCTGGTTCCGGCAGATACAACCAAACCGTACGACATGCATGGCGTCCTCACGAGAATTTTTGACCATGGTGAATTCTTCGAAATAGCTCCACACCACGCAAGCAATATCATCACTGGATTTGCCCGTCTTGAAGGACAAGTGGTAGCAGTAGTCGCCAATCAACCAAAGGTCCTTGCCGGCACACTGGACATTGATGCATCTGTGAAAGCGGCGCGCTTCATTCGTTTTTGCGATGCCTTCAATATCCCACTAATTACCTTTGTCGATGTACCTGGTTATTTGCCCGGCAAGAACTTAGAACATGCAGGAATAATCAGACATGGAGCCAAACTACTCTATGCTTATTGTGAAGCAACCGTGCCGAAATTAACCGTGATCACACGCAAAGCATACGGCGGCGCATTCGACGTAATGGGTTCCAAAAACGTGGGCGGCGACTTCAACCTCGCCTGGCCAACTGCTGAAATTGCCGTGATGGGA
>SBAT01000197.1 GCA_005240105.1 Chloroflexota bacterium | reverse complement strand
TCGATGGACTACTGAAAGCCTTCTATCAAGCCGTTCTTTGTCTATCAATCTACGGGCTGACCAAAGATCTGCTAAAAAGCCGCATTGCGGCAACCATGGCAGTTATAAGCATCAACTTATATCCACAAACCTCTATCTATTCCCACCAACTGATGTTGGATTTTCCCATGCTAGCCATGGTGGCACTGGCTGTTTGGTGCTTAATTGCCTGGCAAGAAAAAGCGACTACAAAAAATACTATTTGCTTAGGACTAGCTATTGGTTTGGCTTGCCTGACTAAACAGTTGGCTGGTGCCTTTCTTCTAGTCCCGGTCCTGATTGTCCTTATCAATACGCTTGCGAAAAGACAATTTGATAAGACTGGAAAATTACTTTTAGCTGGTGCTATAGCAGCGGTAATGGCATTACCCTGGTTTTTGACCGCCTACCCTGCTTTACAAAAACTTGCCGCTTACAACACCACTTCCTTAGGATACAAGGGCATATCACTTGGCTTTGGCGGGGTTCTCACATATTACCTTTCTGGGCTACCTTCAACAATGTCGCCCATTCTCTTTGCGGCATTCATTGGCGCACTTTGTTTATCTTCACTAAAAATACATCGCTCTCTCATTTTAGTATCAGCAGCATCGGCTGGTGGGTTGATTCTACTTAGCACCTTGAGCTGGGCAGTTCCTTTGGATCGTTATGCATTGCCTTCATTGATTGCACCTGCCGTTTATACAGGCTCGGCTTTTGCCTGTGCTTTTTCTAGAAAGAATAAACTTACCGGCTCTCTTCTTTTCTTGCGTTGCTCCCTATGCATTTTAGTGATAACCGCCTGCTTGCAATTCTTGCTGGTTAACTACAGCCCCTATCCGTTACGAGCACCTGAATCAGTCACCCGTGCCCTGCCATTTATAGGCATAGGGCTAAGAAACTACCATGCTCGAACCAACCCGGAAAAATACGACTGGGGTCAATCTTGGAGCTTAACCGAAATTAGCAAGGTAGATGGCAACCAGTCCGTCTATCTAAACGTTATGCCCAACTCGAAAGAACTCAACGTACACACACTTCAATATGCCGGCACGCTCTTAAAAAGCCCGGTTATACCGACAACCATGCGCCAATGGTCCGTCACTGGCGATACAATGCCATTTTCGGTGGAGAAGGCGCTTTATTATCAATGGTATCTAATCAAGACTGGACACCAAGGTCATGTTTTTCAGAACAATGACACCAAGGAATCTTTTGACAAACTGACAAATTTTGTCCGCACAAGCGGCAGGTTTCGCTTGATGTCCAATAGATCTCTACCCGATGGCAGCGCACTATTGCTTTACCGCCAAAAATGATGCGACAAGTCCAGCAAGCAAGAGACTCTGTCTTCATTGGCATCTAATCATACATATGGCGACATTCACACACTAGGGGACTTCACGGAACTAAAAGGATATCGTTGTTCTTCTCATGAGTAGCAGATCTCCAGAGCCTTTTAGTCAGTTGCGACAGCAATTTCCTATCGCTGCCCCAGCAACCGCCCACTGGTAAGATTCTGTGCCAACGCCGGGTCACTCACAATCGCCTTCACCAGCACATCGTAGAATTTCCCGCCACCCTGCGCATTCATGTGACACGAGTCCTCGAAGTCCGCCAGCGAGTATTCATCCGGCGACTCCACCAAGAGCGCCCCATACCTCGCAGACATGTCCTTAAGCCGCTGCTTGTAGTCGGCAACTTCCACCGCCGGCAAGAGCGCCAAGTTCTCTTTCGTGAGCGGCGAATCCACAAGCACCACCGCCACATGCTCTTCACCAGCCCGCTTCAGCATCCGCTCAAGATAGGGCACCTGCTCAGCAATCATTTTCTTGTTAACAGGTAAGTAGACGTTCTTGTACCTTTCTAAGTCGACCAAAGTATTGGGCCCAGCTTCATAGACGGGCTTGACTTTATCGAGCACCCCGGTAATTGGTCCAGCCATGTACACATCATTAGGGTTGGCTTTCTGCCCAGCAAACTTATTTGCCAAGAAAAGACTTGCCTGCCGATCTAGCCCATGACACGCCCAAGTAGTGACAATGGTTTTTACATCACTCTTGATGCGATAAAAACTCCATCCATTCGATACTACAAATTCAAATATTCGCTCCGGCTTTGGGTTGTTAGCCAGCAAGTCCCTGATAGACCTAAAGTCAGCGAGAATACTGTACACAGGCGTCTTGTCTATTTCATGACGCAGGTTGTCCATAAAGTCACGAGGCGCCACCATACAAATAATTAGCTTGGGGCGCTTTCCTGCAGACAGAGCTTTGTCAATGACCAAATAGTGGTCCGACATCAAGCTAGCCACAACACCCAAATTGGCAACATCAATTGTCCGTCCAGCTTTCTCACCTAACAAATGCGCAAGGTAGTCTGCCTTGTCGTATTCAAGGACGTGATTACGCCCATACCAGTGGTCATATCTAGTCGGCACACCATGAAACTTATCGTCCAAGCGCACCGCAGGCACCAGCGCCAGCGACGATCCAACGACGATGACATCCGGATTGCGCGAAGAGTCCAAAAACTCCTTCAGCTTTGCCACTATCGGATTCTGGTTGATACCAGTCAAATTGGTAGCGTTCAAATAACGCAGCGGCTTGCCATAGACAATCGCCACATCAAGGACAAGCAGAATTAGCAAGATCAACACTGCGGTGCTGCTTGCCATTCTTTTCACCAGTTTTACCAAGTTTGACATTGGTCTCTTTGTTTAGAACTGGAAGTAGATAAAGGGCTTGGAATCATCCGGCAAGAAAGTAACCATTGCCAGAATAAGAATTGAGCAGAAAGCCGCCTTCAACGGTGCCGGCATCTTTTTGAAAATGCCTTTCTCGTTGAAGAAGCTCAAGGGGAAATTAGTCAGAAGCAACACACCGACCATGATTAAAACCACCGGCACAATTACCGGCAATTCTTGCTTCATGACCAGGAAGTGATGATTTTCAACTGAAGTGTAAATAGGATGCATGAAGAGCATTCTCTTCACCACGCTGAATGCAGCGCTGATGTCCGTCATGCGGAAGAAGACCCAGCCGATAACAACAGCGTGGAATGTCAAAACAATCGACAACACGTTATAGACCTTCGTTTGAGCAAACCTCTTCAACCACTCAACGCCTTCGGCAAAAGCCACGTATTCACGGTGAGCAATTAGCAAGAGCCCGTGATAGACACCCCAGACAACGAAGTTCCAGGAAGCGCCGTGCCACAAGCCACCAAGAGCCATCGTGATGAATAAGTTGCGGTTGGTCAACCAACGTCCGTCGCGCGATCCACCCAAAGGAATGAAGAGATAGTCTCTCAACCAGGAAGACAACGAAATGTGCCAACGGCGCCAGAAGTCTGAGGCGTTGGCAGCGATGTAAGGCAAGTTGAAGTTGATTGGAATGTGATAGCCGAAAAGCATTGCCGAGCCACGGGCAATGTCGGTGTATCCGGAGAAGTCGAAGTAAATTTGGAAAGCAAAAGCGTAGGCAAACACCCACAATTCCGGTGCGCCGTATACCGAAGGGTCAGAAAGTCCCATCTGCACAAGCACCGACAAGTTGTCTGCAAGCAATAGCTTCTTAGCAAAACCAATAATGATCAAAGGCACGCCTTCATCAAAATAATCAAGCGAAATTTTCTTGACTGTCTGCATTTGAGCTTGAAAGTCCGGATAGCGCTTAATTGGTCCAGCAATTTGTGTTGGGAAGAAAGCCGCAAACAAAGCAAACAAAACAAACGAGTCGATTGGTTTGTTGCCGCGATATATTTCAAACAGGTAATGGATAAATTCAAATGTGAAAAACGAAATGCCCAACGGCAGAATAATATTCACAACCCATTCAGGATTGTGGTGGGTAACCAGCTTCGTCACCCAATCCATACTCTGCACGGCAAAGTTGGCATACTTAAATACGCCTAAACATAACAAGTTGGCGGCCACCCCAATACCAAAAATCAGCTTCCGCTTATCCTCGGACTTGTGCAGCAGCTTGCCCCACAGCCAATTGAACAACGTCATCGGCGCGATTAACAAAATAAACGCCGGTATCCAGCTCATGTAGAAGCCCCAGCTGGCTATTAGCAGCATCGGCAAACGCCATTTGGCTGGCAATATCCAGTACAAAAGCACTATCGCCGGCAAGAAAATCAGGTATTGAAAGCTTGTAAAGAGCATGCTGTCACTCGCTTACGTGGGGGGCACATATAGATGAACTGGCAGATGTTAGCACGACCCCTCTTGTCATTCTTGAAATTGAATATATACGGAGGGGTAATTAAATGTTTATCACCGAGACTTTAAGTCAAGAGTCTTGGCATAATCGACGGTTGCCAGTAAGCTTTCTTGAATCATGGCTGAGAAAGTCGTCACCAGACCAGTTGCCAGTAAATCAAGCGTTGCTGCCCAAGAAAGCCAGCAACGGTTCGGCGCGCTTTTTCCCGTCGTCGCCGTGACATCAATTTTTGTATTGGCTAACCTCGCCTGGTCCTTCTGCGACCATGGCATGCCAGACTGGGATGCGGCCGGTCATGTACTCAACGGTCTTACATATCGCGACTTATTGAAGCACCCGCATTTGACTGGCGATTGGATTTACAAATTCCTGTCAGTCAATTACTTGTATCCACCCGGTTTTTACATTCTCAGTGGCTGCGTCAAACTCGTCCTTGGCGTAGCACCATGGGTTAATGGCGTGGTGAAGGCTTTCTATGAAGCGCTCTTGTGTGTTTCGGTCTATGGCATCACCACAAAATTGTTGAAAGACAAACTGGCAGCTGTAGTGGCTGTAGCTTTCATCAATTTTTATCCGGAAAATGCCTTCTTAAGCACACAACTGATGTTGGATTTTCCCACACTGTCCATGGTGGCTCTCTCTCTCTGGACACTTATCACTTGGCAGGAAAAGCCCAGTCTTAAAAATACAATTCTGCTTGGTCTGGCAATTGGCTGTGCATGCATGACCAAACAATTGGCAGGTGCATTCATATTAGTGCCGGCAGGAATTG
>SBAT01000135.1 GCA_005240105.1 Chloroflexota bacterium | reverse complement strand
TCGTGTGCTTCTTTTGACCGATGGCTTTGATGACCATGTCGCATTCGACTATGAATTCGGAATTGGGCACAGGTATCGGCGCCCGACGACCGGATTGGTCAGGTGCTCCCAAGTCCATGCGGATGCACTTCAAGCCTTCGACTCGTCCATTCCCTACAATTTCAATTGGCTGAGTGAGGAACATAAAGCTCACGCCTTCGCCCAAAGCAAATTCGTATTCGAAGTGATAGGCGGTCATTTCGGCTTCCGAGCGGCGGTAAATCATATTTACTCGCTCAGCGCCGAGGCGTCTGGCAATGGTTGCTGCGTCGATGGCGGTGTTGCCGGCGCCGATGACAGCTACGCGCTTGCCGAATTTGATGGTATTCAATGGCTGGGTTTTTGTTTCAGCAATGAATTCCAAGCCGTCGTGGACGCCTGGCAAATTCTCGCCAGGGATATTCATGTTTGGCACGTCGCCCAAGCCAATGGATACAAACACAGCGTCGTTGTTGTTGATTAGATCTTCGAAGCTTACATCTTTGCCGACAGTGACGCCGGTTTTGATTTTTACTCCCAGGTCTTCGATCATTTTTACTTCGCGCAAGCTTACTTCAATTGGCTCGCGGAAGACGACGATGCCATAGGTATCCAGACCGCCGGCCAGTTTTTGACGTTCGTAACAAGTGACATCAAAGCCAAGTTTGGCAAGTTCACCGGCGCAGGAGAGACCAGCTGGTCCGGCACCAATTACTGCTACTTTCTTGCCATTTGGTTTGCCCTTCTCAAAGAATTTGATGTTCTTCTCGATGGCATAGTCTGTGGCATAACGCTGCAGACGACCAATAGCAATTGGCTTGTGGTCATGTTCGAGCACGCAGGCTCCTTCACAGAGTTCTTGCACTGGACAGACTCTGGCGCAGGTAGCACCCATTAAATTGGATTCGAGAATGGTGCGAGCCGAGCCTTTGACATTGCCGGTGGCGATTTTTTTGATAAACGTTGGAATGTCGATGTGCGTCGGACAAGCGTCCATACATGGTGCGTCGTAACAGAAGAGACAGCGATTTGCCTCAAGTGTTGCGTCACGTTCGGATAGCGGGGGATAGAATTCCTGGAAGCGTTCTTCCAAACTCATTTCCCAAGCCTTGTATTTAACGGGCTTATAATGCTCAGCCATGATGATTATGTCCTTGAATTAAAGAGCAACGAGTTCTTCGTAGGTTTCCGGTCTGCGGTCGCGGTAAAACTGCCAGGTGTTACGCACTTGGGCAATTTCTTCCAGATCCAATTCGGTGACAAGCAATTCTTCTTTGTCGCGAGTTGCCTGCGCAATGATTTGGCCTCTTGGGTTACAGAAGTAGCTGGAGCCGTAGAATTCACCGATGTTCCAGGGGGATTCGTTACCAACGCGGTTGATGGCGCCGATGAAGTATCCGTTGGCGGCAGCGTGAGCTGGTTGTTCCAACTTCCAGAGGTATTCAGAAAGTCCTGCCACAGTTGCTGATGGGTTGAAGACGATTTCAGCGCCGTTCAAGCCGAGCACGCGTGCGCCTTCCGGGAAGTGGCGGTCGTAGCAGATGTAGACGCCGACTTTGGCGTACTTGGTTTCAAAAACTGGATAACCGAGGTTGCCTGGACGGAAGTAGAACTTCTCCCAGAAGCCGGGGTTGACTTGTGGAATGTGGCTCTTGCGGTACTTGCCGAGGTAGGAGCCATCGGCATCGATGACAGCGGCGGTGTTGTAGTAGACGCCTGTCTGTTCTTTTTCGTAGATGGGGATAACCATGACCATCTTGTGCTTGGCGGCTAGTTCTTGCATTTTCTTGATGGTTGGGCCGTTGGGAATTTCTTCAGCCATGTCGTACCAGGCTGGATTTTGTTCGGCGCAGAAGTATGGCCCGTTGAAGAGTTCTTGGAAGCAGAGGATTTGCACGCCTTGCTTGCCGGCTTCTTCGGCGAATTTGACGTGCTTGTCGAGCATGTTCTTTTGAATTTGCTTGATCATTTTGGAATCGGCGGCGTTCAACGGCGGGATAATGTCGTTGGATGCTTGGACTAGTCCGCATTTGATTTTGTTGGACATACGTTGTATCTGTTCCTCCAGTGAACTTCGGTTAGTTACGGTAGATTCTTCGCTGCGCTCAGAATGACAAAACAAAAAAGAGATGAACTTCGGTTAGTTACGGTAGATTTCTCGACTTCGCGCCTTCGGCGCTTCGCTCGAAATGACAAAACAAAAAAGGGGTGAACTTCGGTTGGTGTTGATTCCTCTATCGAATGTCAAAACAAAAAAGAACTCGAAATGACAAAGGGGGGTGGGTTACCTCGCGGCGACTTTTGCCACGGTGTCGAGAGCTTTGCGCATGACGCCTAAGGTGGTGTCAACGTTTTCTTTGGTGATGCTCAGTGCCGGCTTAATGCGGATCACATTACCGAAGATACCGCCTTTGCCAAGGATGACGCCGTTGTCTTTGGCGAATTCGACAATTTTGGCAGTCTCTTGCACCATTGGGGTTTTGTCTTCAGCAGCAATTTCTACGCCGAGCATCAAGCCTTTGCCGCGGACATCAGCCATGATTGGGTAGTCCTTAGCCATATCCTTCAAGCCTTCCATGAAGTAGTCACCGACAACGCGAGCGTTTTCCATGAGCTTTTCTTCTTCGATGGTTTCGATGACAGCAAGTGCTGTGGCGGAAGATACCGGGTTGCCACCAAAGGTGTTGATTACTTGCTTGGTTGTCGCATCAGCAATTTCAGCTGTTGTGATGTAGGCACCAATTGGTGTGCCGTTGCCTAGACCCTTAGCCATGGTGATCATGTCGGGTTGAACATCCCAGTTGCTTATGCCAAACATGTGCTTGCCGGTGCGGCCAAAACCTGTTTGTACTTCGTCTGAAATGAAGAGGACGCCATAGTTGTCCAGAATTTTCTTGACCATTTGGAAATAGCCATCCGGCGGAGTAATTGTTCCACCGACGCCTTGGATTGGCTCGGCGATCATCACAGCTGGTTTACCGGATGTTTGAGTTTGAATGACACGCTCAACATCTTGGGCACATTCCAAACTGCAATTGTCTGGTGTTTTCTTAAATGGGCAACGATAGCAGTAGGCATTTGCTGCAAAGACAACACCGGCAGCAGCCATTGTTTCTGGACGCCAGCCGTGATTGCCGGTCAAGGCATTGGCTAAGTGTGAAAATCCGTGATACGAATGCTCAAGGGCGATGACTTCGTTTTTGCCTGAGGCAAGACGGGCATTTAGAATGGCGCCTTCGTTAGCTTCTGTGCCCGAGTTGGTGATGTAGGCTTTGGTCAATTTGCCTGGTGTGATTTCGGCTAGCTTTTCAGCCAGATCAACCATTGGTTGCGTCATGAAGATGGTCGATGTGTGCTGCAGCTTTTGCACTTGCTCAATGGTGGCTTTGGTTACTTTCGTGTGGCAGTGACCAACAGCGACTGTGACTATTCCGGCAAACATGTCCAGGTATTCGCGACCAGTCTCGTCGATGAGATATTGCCCACGACCTTGAACAAAATGCGGCGGATTACTGTAAAGCTGCTTGACTCCGGGGACGATGAACTTCTCGCGTTTGGCTTTGAGGTCTTTTGCCGAAAGAGGTGCTTTCACAATGTTTCTCCGTAAGATGCAAAGTGCTCGTCTGCAGCCATAAAAGGCTGAGTCGGATAACGCGCGATACTACTAATACATTATTAATAACGTCAAGAGAATGTAGTTAATAGAAGACTCGGCCATATAGATAAATTCGAGTTAGTCAGAAACGCTAGCAGCACTTGTATACTTGCGAGGTTCAAACGATGGTCGTCAAGAGAATCGCATGATTTTCAGCAGTTTGCAGTATTTGCTATTTTTGCCGGTAGTGGCTTTACTCTACTGGCGCGCCAGCGGACTAGCCAGAACTATTCTGGTTGTTTTAACCAGCTACATCTTCTATATGAGCTGGCTGCCAATTTATGGCATCTTCCTGTTTGTCATGACTACGGTCAACTGGCTTTTTGCCCTAGGAATTGACTGGGCTAAGACGAAGTCAAAAACAACAGAGAAATTGATTCTGGCAGTTGGTTTGACGCTAAACCTCGGCAGTCTTTGTTTCTACAAATACACCAACTTCTTGTTGAGCAATATTGCTTATGGCTTGAAGTTGACCAAGTCGGCTGATGAATTGTTGTTCTCATGGGTGCCGAGCTTCGATGCACCGGTACTGAGCGTCATTGTGCCGTTGGGAATTTCGTTCTTCGTTTTTGAATTTGTTCATTACTTGGTCGATGTTTATCGTGGTGACAAACCAGTTAAGTCTTGGTTGGACTTTGCTGCTTTTGCAGCGTTCTTCCCTTCACAGATAGCTGGTCCAATTAAGCGCTATCAAGACTTCTTGTCCAAGATGCACAAGCCGGAGCCATGGTCACCAGCTCTATTCTACGAAGCAATGTCTTTGATAATACAAGGCTTCTTCAAGAAGGTTGCTATTGCTGATCCAATCGCAGCCGTCATCGCCAGCGGATTTGTTTCTACGCACACGCTTTCATTTCCAGATGCGTTAATTGCGGCAATTGGCTTTTTCATTCAAATGTATTGCGACTTTGCCGGGTACACAAATATTGGTCGCGGTTCTGCATTGTTGTTGGGAATTCGCCTGCCGGAAAACTTTGACTTGCCGTATCTGGCACATGACTTAGCCGAATTCTGGCGTCGCTGGCATATGTCGTTGTCCCTGTGGCTGCGTGACTATGTCTATTTACCGCTTGGTGGTTCGCGCGTGCACTGGATTATCAACTGGCGCAATTTGTTTATCACCATGGTTGCCTGCGGACTCTGGCATGGCGCTGATTGGCACTACGTAATCTTTGGCTGCACACAAGGTGTAGGACTTATCGTAAATCGCGAATGGCGCAATCTATTGAAGGCTGTGCCAATGCTTAGTGCTGTTTGCAATACTTGGATAGGCAAAGAAATAGGAACACTTACAACGGTGTTCTTCCTCATCTCTACTTTCGTTCTTTTCAGAGCGCCCGATATGCAACAGTCTTTCAACGTCGTTTTAGGACTATTGAACTTCTCTGATCTGACATCGACTTTGTATGTGCCGATGCTCAAGTCCGGTTGTCTCTATTTCCTCGGTAGTTATCTGGCGTTCTGGGGCGTGCTTGAAATAATGAAGCGTCGTCCGCAGTGGACCAATTTCACCTGGCTCCTGGGACTTGCCGGACGCCCGGAAACAGCTAATAAGTTGTTTTTCCCAGCCTCAATTCGTCTGGCAACCTGGACAGCATCCGTGTTCTTAATGCTTGCTGCCAAACCGTCAGTGCCGGTTCCATTTGTTTACTTCCAGTTCTAGGACTCAATAAATGAGCGTAGCTGCCCCACAAAAAACAGAGACAAAGGTGTTTATGCCGGCAAGGACAAATGTCCCTGCTCTTCTCTTTGGTTTTGTTGTCTGGCAAGTGATCGCTATTTTGTTTGTTGAATCAATTCTTGCTTGTGCTGGACTTGGCGAAGAAGAGATATTCAAGTTTGATCCTGAGCTTGGCTCCAAGCATATGATCAACAAGAAAGTTACATGGCGTTCGGAAGGCTATGCGGTTTCCTATTTGGATGGCGATGGCATGAGAGAGCCTGGTTTGACCATTGCTAAACCGGACAACACCTATCGAGTAGCATTACTTGGCGATTCAATGGTTGAGGGACTGCAAGTTCCAATTGAAAAAACATTTGGCCAATTGCTCAGCAAAGAATTGAAGACTCCAGATGGCAAAGACGTGCAGATTTTGAATTTTGCCACTTCCGGCTATTCCACTGCCCAGGAATATATTCAACTAAAAAATCAAGTGATGAAGTACAAGCCTGATCTTGTGCTTATGGGTTATGACAGCCGCGACATATTTGAAAATTGGTCAGCACCGGATCAAACAATCACTAACTTGAGACCGGTTGCCCTGCATCTACCGGGCGGCAAACTGGTTATCGATAAGTCACCTGTAACTCTTTGGTTGAATTCACGCCGCGGTAAATTCCTTCAGCAAATTGATTGGATACGTCACAACAGTCGCATTTGGGGCTATTTCTCCGCACTGCAGACTGAGATGAGTTTCCGTGATCCGTTATACAGAGCATTTTGCCAGTTTGTAGACAAACCAACTAAGAACTGGCAGCCGCTGCTTGCTGCAATGGGTAATGTGCTCCTGCCGGCTAATAATGCCACGCCATCGTTTGCCGTGGCTAAATTTGAAGCACAGCCGAAAAAAGAAGAAGCGAAAGTATCTAACAAATCAGAAAACGTGAAGGAAGAGCTATTTAGCTTCGCTCCTAATAAAGCAATCAGCAAGGGTGCTGAGAAGGTCAAAGCCAAGCTGGCAAAGGTTCAACCTGCTAAGGCAAGCAACGTCAACGATGGGCGTAAAACCTACATCGAGCTAATAACCCGCACGCAGAAGTCCTTAATTGATGAGATGCGCAAGACAGCCGTTGCCGGTGGCGCACGCTTTGCTGTAATGATGATGCCAGCGCGTCCGGCGCTGTGCCCGGCTGCAAACATGGAAACGGCATTCATGTATATTGACTATCAGCAGGAAATGCAAATGCTCATGCAAATGTGCAATGAGCTTGGAATATCTGTATGCAATGTGCAAAAAGCTGCTGAGGAATTGAACATGGACGCACGAGCAGGTCTTTTTTACTCCGTGCACTTCACGCCGCGTGGGCAGGAGTTTACCGCTCAGGTGTTGAAGCCGTTTTTGCAAGAGCAGCTGAAAGCAGCGCAATCGCAGTTGAGTTCTCGTCAGACAGTTACGCAATAAACCAACAAAGAAAACGCTTTGTCATTCCGAACGAAGTGAGGAATCTGCCGCAGCGTACCGACGTTCAGCTTGATCAACAAAAACTTGGAATCGATGCGGCAGATCCTTCGCGAAGCTCAGGATGACAAAACCGGGTTGACTGAACCCCTGCCTAATAAATACGCCACTCACAGTCAGCTTGTGCCGGAATTTCCAGTGGCGGCAAAATGGCGAAGTTCACATTCCGAATGGATGCGTCTTTGTTCAGGGCGTCTTTGCGTTTCAAGAAGAGTTGGTCGGGCGTAAAAGGTGATACAAGGATGCTTACTTGTAGATTTTTCCATCGCAACACCTTGTCCGGAATAATGTCCGCAAATGAAGCCGAACGCCACTCAGGATAGGTCGTAATTGAAGCTGGCTGCCAGAGCGAATTCCATTGACCCGGCTTGTCGCCATCTATGCCGGTAAAGTTGACGGAAATGTAGGCGTTGCCTGGATTTTCAAAACCCTTTAGGTCACAGTAAATGTAAAACAGAGATCCATTGGGCAAATTGTCTGGCAATGATAATGGTGTTGGTGTAATGATCATGCTTGGCAGATCTTTGCCGGCTAGAGCTCGTGGTTTGTCTTCCGGGACTAATTGGAAAGAAGGCAGTTCGCTCTGGTTTTGGGTTGCAGTATGTGTTTTAGAAAATGGCATGGCAATTCGAATACGATATCCTTCCGGAGCGCCAGAAGGTGGGTTTTGAAAATGTACGTTTTCATAAACGCGCGAATCAAGATGATCGTAAGTGGCAAATCCTTTGGTCCAAGAAATTCTGGTAAACGAGGGCAGACTCAATTTCTTGGACTTGATTCCATAGTCGCCATAAAATGCAAGGTTGTCCACTAGTTGTGGTACAGCCGGTGACAACTCTATTTTGTTCTCTTGCCCTAAGCGTATGGAAGATGTAGGCACTGGAAATGCCCACCATTGTCTGAAAGTTTTTAGGTCTTTGCCCATGCCTTGACCCTGGATAGAGAGTACCTGCAAAGCTTCTGGGCTGATACCGCGAACAATTGCCCAGGGCAATGGCGGATGCAATTGCTGTTCACCATTGAGTGTGGCCACAACTGGTGGTAACGACATTGTCGAGGTCATATCGACAAGAATGTAGGAAGTTGACGATGGTGTGGCACCGTCGGCGAGAGTAGGCACGTAGATAGACCTCTCGACCTTTTCCGATGTTGATTTGAGTTGGCGCGCCCATTCCCGCCAACTTGGATCAGAGCCTACGCAGGCGATTGTCACGAATGAGGACATAATGAAAATTGCCGTCAAAGCAATTGCTGCAAGTCGTCTTTGCGATTCTTCCTTAAATGACCTATCCAACCAACGTTTGGCAAAAAAGATGAGAATTAAAAACAGCGAGATCCAGGCGATAGATTGCAGCAACGGAAAAAGCGGTATTTGAGACCATTCCACCAATCCAACAAATAGCGGTTTTAAATCGTATGAACGAGAAAGCACGGAAAACAGAAACACTGCATAGGCAATTGTCATCAAGGCAGGCAACATCAATTTATTTGCTCGTGCGTGAGATAGTGCGTAACTGGCAAATAGAATTACCGCCGGCATTGCTGTTATGTTGTAGCGAGAAATTGGTTCGAACGCACAATAAGTGTAGTGAATTCCAATTATTGCTCCCAGTATGAATGCACAATTCCAACTGTGGCTAAATCGTTTTTGCCCCAATAGGACAAGCAATGTACCGATTCCGCCAAGCAGAAGCAGCAGATCGTGCCAGATAGTCTGAATTTCTAGAGAGACGCCAAAGAGACTATATTGATACTCGTTCCATACGCCAACCCAAAGACGAGCTAATTTCTTCAATTCCAGAGCAACAAATTTAAGTGGCTTGTGGGCAGCCTGTTTAACAATTGCCTCTGCCGCTCTCTTTGTATCGCTGGGAATTAGTTCCGTTTCCGGCCATGCTCGCCAGCCATCTGTTGCAAGATGATTGCCTAAATAGAGATTGTAAGACGGTGCGCGACTGACGAATATGGAAAAGTTGCCTGTTGCTGCATGGGTAAACCAGAGCCACGGACCAAGAAATAAAGCCAGTCCCAATAATAGTGGAACAAAGCGGACATTCGGAATTTGCTGTTTCTTAATTACAGCCAGCGCCGCAAAATAAACAACCACGATCAAAGGGATCAGACAAAAAATTGGTTTTGCTAGCATTGTCAGTCCGGACAATGCCCCAACGAGAAACCAGGAAAAAACAGAACGCTTTTTCTCTGTCGATTCGTCAAAACATGCATTCAAGAAAAAGAGAAGGATGAAGTAAGCATATGGCTCACTATAACAATGTTGAGTATTGATTATTGCTGGTGGATAAAGTGCAAAGATAATTCCGGCAATTAGACCAGTGCGTTTATCAAAGGCGATTCGTCCCAGTCTATATATAAGTAGGCAAGATACGCTATCAATAATTGAATTGAAAATAGAGAAGGGTAAGCAGAGCGAATCAAAGACAGGCGCCTGCGTATTGACCTTCATTACCCATTCAATAAGTGCTAAATGCGTGGGGTACACAGGACCATCTATCAATAACCTGTCGGCTAGAGAAAGCGACATCATGGCATTGAGTCCGGCCATAGCCGGGTCGTGCTGTGCAATCAGGGGAGATATGAACTCCGACAAGGAGCGGCTCTGTTGGATGAGTGCCAGGAGACTATTACCAGTATTTAGAAAGTAAAAAGCATCGCCAAAATGGCAGACCCGATGCTCCAAACCCAGGTTGTAGGCAGCGCGTGTGATTAAAGCAATCACAACAACCAAGATTGGTTGCCACAATTCATTAAGAACTCTTCTTGACACTCGAATCACTGATTGATAGGATTGCCTACTTATTGCGCGCTCGTAGCTCAGTGGTAGAGCACTCGGCTTTTAACCGATTGGTCGTGCGTTCGACTCGCACCGGGCGCAAATTTTTATTACCAGGGAAAGTTAAACCTAAAAAACATTGGCGCCGATCTGGATGTCAAACCCTCGGTAAAGTCTAAAACCCCAATTTGCACTCCCCTGTCATCGAGAGATGCCGGATACAAGTACAGGGAGGCGCTAAATTTTGCTACAGCCCCATGGTTGGTAGCACCTTTATCGAGCGAAAAGACTGCTTCCAAGCCACGTGGTGACTTGAGCGGGTTTTCCAGCTCGAAATACTTCTCTTGCAAAGGCTGATCACCATATGGTGGCGGCTCTTCGAAATCAATGGGATCGCTGTGCGAGGTCCACTGCCACAAGACCAAATCAGAGCCTGCCTTCTTAAGTGTGACGTTAAGGCGTGGAAACCAATGATCGGCACAGTCAGTGTCTCTGTAGACACTCAGGCGCCCTTTAGTCAAAAGCGGGCGATCAATTAGTAATTGCCTTCCGTGCGCGTCAATTTCATCCATTCAACCTACCTCCGGAATCTTAAGCATAGCACTGCCGTCTAAGGTTGTAATACTGCGGTAGAATCACGGCTTAAGGAAGAACATGCAATTTATCAGGTCATTCCAAAATTTGAGTGTGTTGCTATTTGCGGCAGCTGTCGTGTGTCCCGCTGCTGCGCCTGCTCAGCACTTGATTGCGCCCAGTACAGTTGAGCCGGAAATTGAGATTGAAGAAGTTCACAATGTCGACAAATTGCACGTATTGTCTGCCGTTACCTGGTGGTCGCTCGACAACAGGGGTTATCGTCCAGCGGTTCTTGTCAAGATTCAGAATATCAGTGGGCGTGACCTGACTGGTAAGCAATTGCAATTTCAAGCTCGATTTATTGATACCCGAACAGGACAAGTTACAGTTGGTCGCTCGGAGTCAAAGCAGTCATTTCCAAAAAATAAGTTAATTTATATCTTGCTCAAAGGCAAAGACGCTTATGAGCTTTCTAACAATACGGACGAGTGGCCGTCCTTTGAATGCAAACTGATGAGCCGTGTAGGCGACGTCAGTCATGAAGGAACTCAAACCTTGTGGGTGTCGAAAGTAGAACTTGTGGCAATGACAGATGAGGACGCTTTTTATAAGATCAATCGCATGGCTGATTTGCCACCTTCCCAACCTCCACCGGTAGTGAAAGAAGAACAACCGATGGTGACACGGAATACACTCGCTAGACCTAAGACGGCAAAATCAACTAAGACTACAAAAGTAAGGAAACCGACCTCGGCGAGGTGAAACAATGCCAGTATCAGCGCCCACACGGGAGAGTTTGGCGGAGACGCCACTGGACTCACACAAAATGGATTCACATAAACGAGATCAACAATTTTCTGTAGTGGATGCCCTTCCACTAAGTCTCGTCCTCTTTCTAGCGCGACCTTATTTAGCCGGACAAACGGCCAGTGATGCAATAAATCTGGCGCATGAAATTTATGGTCGTGATCGTTTTGCTTCAACCATCGACATTCTTGGTGAAGAGTCTTTGACCGAAGAAGATTGCGATAAAGCAGTGATTGCCTACAAGCAGCTAGTTGATGGTGTTGCCGCTCGACCACTGCCTGTGTCAGGAGCATTTGCAGCCAACGCGCAGATGACAGTTTCGATCAAGCCTTCCATGTTTACCCAGTTGGAAAATCCGGATAGTGGTTATCAGCGAATCGAAAATCTAGTTGCCTATGCTCAATCCAAACAGATCAAGATGACCCTGGAAGCAGAAGATCATCGCTGGACGGATTTTCATCTAGATACCTACATTGCACTGATTAACAAAGGTTTCACGAATTTAGGCACTGTTTTACAATCAAGACTTTTCCGTACAAGAGAAGACGTAAAGCGTTTTGACGAGCGCATGCGCGTGCGTATGGTGATTGGCATTTATCAGGAACCGGCAGAAATTGCTCAAACGCAAAAGCCAATTATGAAATCACTGTTGGTTGAATATTCCAGAGAACTTTTAGCTCGCGGCACCTATGTTGAAGTCGCCACTCACGATGAGAGCTGCGTGGATAAGTTCATTAAAGAAGCTGTTTTGCCGGTTAAGGCGCCGGCTACGCAGTTTGAATCGCAATTCCTCTTGGGCGTACCGCGCCAGGAGCTGGAGTCTAATTTGACTTCCGGTGCGCACTTTAAGCGCATGCTGGAGGCAAATACCTGGGAAGATGCGGATCGCCAACATTTAGAAAAGCTTACGCAGACAGGTGAGCTTGTGCGCTTGTACTTGCCCTACGGCGAAAACAGACTGTCGGCTGCCTATTGCAAACGCAGATTAAAAGCCAATCCCAACATGTTATTGTTCGGCATCAAGAACTTGCTGAGGATTTAATGTTCTAATACGGAACTTCTTGCGGCATTTTGCACCTTACACACCATAGAGTGGGTCAAACCACTCGAAAAGAAAAGGACTGACGAAAGTCAGGCTTTTTCTGCTTTTTGGGTAATTTAGAGAATATTTCTACTCGAGTTGGGAACTTTTCAGGACAAAATGCACCTTAGTCACCAGCGAGTGGGTCAAACCACTCAAAGAGAAAAGATCAAACAATGGTAAAACAATGTTTGATCTTTTCTTGTTTGTTTTGTCATTCCGAGGGCTTGCCCGAGGAATCTGCCGCAACTAACCATCGTTCACGTTGGTTAACGCGAACCGCGTAATGGCGCGGCAGATTCCTCGCTACGCCGCTTCGCGGCTTTGCTCGGAATGACAAAGGCTCCTAAACCTTTGCTGCCTGTTCCTCGGCGTGATAGCTGGAGCGCACAAGTGGCCCGGAAAATACGTTTTGGAAGCCCATTGCCATTCCTTGCTCGTGCCACTTCTCGAAAGTGTCAGGATGCACCCAGCGGACAACAGGTAAATGCTTGGGCGTTGGTTGCATGTATTGGCCAATTGTCACCAGATCAACATTCACTGCTTTCAGTTCACGCAAAACTTCTGTTACTTCCTCATCTGTTTCACCCAATCCGACCATTAATCCGGATTTGGTTGTAAATCCTTTTTCTTTGGCGATTTTGAGTAACTCTAAACTGCGCGTGAATTTGCCTTGTGGGCGCACTGGTAAATAGAGACGCGGCACTGTTTCTATATTATGGTTGAGAACATCAGGGCGTGCTTCAAGCACCACATTTAGTGCGTCCCAGTTCTCGCAAAAGTCAGGGATTAAAACCTCTACTTTTGTATTGGGAGACGATTGATGGATCTGGCGAATTGTTTCAGCCCATACCGATGCGCCACCATCTTGTAATTCATCTCGATTTACTGAAGTGATAACAGCATATTTGAGTTGCATATCTTTTACGGCATCGGCAACACGTCTTGGTTCATCAAGATCAAGTTCTGTAGGACGACCCGTAATAACGTTGCAGAAGCCGCAACTACGTGTGCAGATGTTGCCGAGGATCATAAATGTTGCAGTTGATCTCGACCAACATTCACCACGATTGGGACATGCGGCAGATTCGCAAACTGTATGAAGGTTGAGATCTGTTACAAGGCGCTTTAGGTTTTGATAAGGCTCGCTGGTGGGCAAGCGGACCTTTAACCATGGCGGTTTTTCGCTTGTATCGGTTATGTCCAAAACAGAAACCGGCAGCGGGCTGTCGTTTTCAGTGTTGATGATGTCAGTAGTTATTTTTGTTTTCATCTAGGCGAAATACAGATAGGGTCTTGTCTAGAGCCTTTGCCTGGCATGCCTGCCAGTAAATTCCCTATAAGGCCGCACGGGGCCCTAATTGATCTATGACATACTGTCTCTGCTTTTGACGAAATAGTCAAGCAGAGTCAATTCTAAAATTCGGTAATGTAAGCAATGCCAAGAAAAGAACTGGACTTCGATTACTCGGTTGAAACCCTGTCAATCGTTGACGAAGAAGGAAATGTCGACAAGGCGTTAGAGCCTAAACTGAGCGACAAAGAGCTTTTGGATATGTTCCGCTGGATGCTCTACGCCAGACGTGTGGACGAGCGACAGCTCAATTTGCAGAGACAAGGACGTATCGGTACGTTCCCGCAATCAACCGGACACGAGGCGATAGGACTTGGTTCCGTGTTCGCCATCGAAAAATCCGACTGGTTTGTGCCTGCGTATCGTGAATTAGTGTGTTTCCTCTATCGCGGCTGGCCGCTGGAAAGATTGCTTTTGTACTGGGCAGGTTTTGAAGAAGGCGCTGTGCCACCAGAAGGTGTTAATGATTTACCCATCTGCGTACCAGTAGCTTCGCAGTTGTTGCATGCATCCGGTATCGGTATGGCTAACAACATTAAGGGCGAAAACAAAGTTGTCCTCACCTATTTCGGTGATGGTTCTTCTTCGGAAGGCGATTTCCACGAAGGTATTAACTTTGCTGCTGTGTTCAATGCACCGGTTATTTTCGTTTGTGAGAACAACCAATTTGCAATTTCGGAGCCTTTGCACAAGCAAACCAGAACAAAGACAATTGCTCAGAAGGCAGTTGGTTATGGCGTACCTGGTCTAAGAGTTGATGGCAATGACGTGCTGGCAGTTTATGTTGCCACCAAAGAAGCCATTGAGCGTGCGCGTAAAGGTGAAGGACCGACCTTGCTGGATTGTTTGACTTATCGTTATACACCGCACACTACTGCTGATGATCCGAAGAAATATCGCTCGGATGAAGAAGCGCAAAAGTGGGCGAAGCGTGAACCTTTGATTCGTTTTGCTAAGTACCTTGAGAAAAAAGGTCTGCTCAACGATGAGAAGAGACAAAAAATGGAAACAGAAATTGACGAGGAGATAAAAGAAGCCGTGAAGAAGATGGAAACTCTAGCTAAGAGCAAAGAACTCATGGAACCATTGGCAATGTTCGATTTCCTTTACGCCGATATTCCAGTGCACCTGGAAGTCCAGAAACATGAATTAGCCGAATCTCTCGGGCGCGCTGATGAGGTCTCCAGCAAATCCAATCCACAGCGTAGCATTGCCGGAACGGCAAAAAGAGGTGGCTAAAAATGGCTGAGATGAATATGGCCAAGTCCATCAACATGGCGCTCTTTGAGGCAATGGAAAAAGACAGCCGTGTGGTCGTACTTGGTCAAGACGTTGGCATTGATGAAGGCGTTTTTCGCATTACCGAAGGTCTTCATGCCAAATTCGGCGACAAGCGCGTATTTGATACACCGCTTGCTGAATCTGGGATTGTCGGTACCTCAATCGGTATGGCAATTAACGGACTCTTGCCTGTTGCAGAAATCCAGTTTGCCGGTTTTGACTACTATGCTTACCAGCAATTGGAATCGCACGCAGCTCGCTTCCGTAACCGCACCCGCGGCAAGATAACTGTTCCTATGGTTATGCGTGCTCCATCCGGTGCCGGTATCCGTGCTCTGGAGCACCATTCGGAATCGCGTGAGGCTATCTACTGCCACACACCAGGACTGAAAGTTGTGATGCCGTCCGGTCCAAGAAATGCTCGTGCTTTATTGCATGCTGCTATTAACGATCCGGATCCGGTTATCTATTACGAGCCGAAAGCTTTGTATCGTCTTTTCAAGGAAGAAGTTCCGGATGAAATTGAGATGATGCCGATTGGAAAAGCGCAAGTTGTGCGTCCAGGAACGGATATCACAATCATTTCTTACGGTGCCACGATGCGTCCATGTTTGGAAGCAGCCGAAACGCTTGCGGAAGAAGATGGCGTCAAGGCTGAAGTTATCGATTTGCTTTCGTTGGCGCCTTTGGATACCGAAACGTTTGTCAACTCGGTTGCTAAAACCGGTCGTGCAGTTGTTGTCCATGAAGGACCACGCGCTTGCGGTGTAGCTGCTGAAGTTGTCTCGCGTATCAACGAAAACGTATTCCTCTATTTGGAAGCACCGGTTATTCGTCTGACAGGCTACGATGTCCCTGTTCCTTATTTCTCTAAGGAAAAGTTCTACATCCCTGATGCAGACAAAGTGATTGCTGCCTGCCGTAAAACACTGAGGTTCTAGAAAATATGTCGACTGAGTTTTTATTACCGGACCTAGGTGAAGGAATTCACGAAGCTGAGGTTCTGGGTATCCTTGTTAAGGAAGGCGAATCTATCAAAGAAGATCAAGGTATCTTCGAAGTGGAAACCGACAAGGCTGTTGTGGAAATCCCCTCACCTGTAACAGGCGTTGTGGAGAAAATCCACGTCAAGGTTGGACAAACAGTTAAGGTCGGCATGGTCATGGTGACTTTTGGTGAATCCAAAGGCGCTCAACCTGCTCGTGCTAAAGAAGAAGTGAAAGCTTCTGCTGTTGCAGCTCATTCTGCTGAAAAGACTGTCCACGAAGTTGCTGTTGCCAGAACTAACAATGGTCAAACAACGACCGGTCGTCCGGTTCCGGCTGCTCCAGCTACAAGAAGAGTGGCACGTGAGCTTGGTGTTGACCTGTCCCAAGTTATAGGTTCGGGACCAGCTGGACGCGTTATGCGCGAAGATGTTGTTGCCTTTAAGGAAGGTGTTGGTTCAGGAAGTGCACCAAGCAAACTTCCGGCAGCGCCTAAGGTTCCTGATACAGTTTCAGTTACAACAATGTACGGCGGACCGAAAAAAGAAGGCGAGGCTTTGGAGCCGTTCTCCACAAGTTATGTTGAAATGCCTGACTTCAGCAAATACGGACCAGTTGATCGCGTACCTTTAAGATCAATTCGCCGCAAGATTGCTCAGAGCATGGCTACATCGTGGGCTCATATTCCACACGTAACTCATTGCGATGAAGCCGACATTACTCATTTGAATGAGTCGCTGAAGAAGCATGAGAAGGAAATTGCTGAGCGTGGCGGCAGACTGACATTGACTGTTGTTGCTCTCAAGGCAGTGGCTTCAGCTTTGAAGAAATATCCACAATTCAATTCCAGTCTTGATGAAAAGACGGGTGAGATTGTCTTCAAGCGTTATTACAATATTGGTATCGCTGTTGCTACCGAGCGCGGATTGATTGTGCCGGTAATTAGAAATGTCGACCAGAAGTCTTTGCCGGAATTGGCAATTGAATTGAACGACATTGCGCGCAAGACTCGCGAAGGCAAAGTTGAGTTGGATAGACTGCAAGGTGGAACAT
>SBAT01000199.1 GCA_005240105.1 Chloroflexota bacterium | reverse complement strand
GTCACCGGCTCCCACGGCGCCTTCTCCGGCAAGTAATTGCGACCCAAGTGGGGAGCCTACGATTGCCAGTTACGCAGCCTTTAGCTAACCTCTCATTAATGTGGCAGCGAGGCAATTCCATTTAATGGACGGTTACGACTCGTATTATAAAAAGCCCGAACAGGCAGGTCCTGAGACACTGCTGCTCGTACTTGATTGCTCATCTTCCATGACCTATGGCAATTATGAGCAATGCAAGAAAGTCATCGAAGATGCCATCTGCCCACAACCTAATGCCAGCGGCGCCTACCCGGAAGGTGTTATCAACGACGATGTAATTCTTGGGCTGAGAGAATTCGGCGAAAGCAGCCCCTATATAAGCGATCCCTGCAAACAGACAGAACTCGTTGTCAGACCAGGACTTGCTAATCGCTCTCAAGTCCTCGACAAACTAAACCACGTCTCCTTCGGCTCTACAACACCTTTGACCTATGCAATACGACAGATACCGGCTGACTTAGCTCGAGCCCGAGGACCCAAGCACGTGATCTTATTTACGGATGGTGACGGGACATGTCCGGATGAAGATGCCTGCAACGCCCTGAACCAAGTACAAAAGCAAACCGGCGCCAAGATAGACATCATCGGACTAAGAGGTGCTAACGAAGGACTGCTTAAGTGCTTGAACGATCTGCACAATCCGAATATTCAAGCTCAATCAGCAACTGCCGAGTCTCTCGATAATATATTTGGCAGCATGGTACGCAAGAACCTGGAAGGAAAAGTTCTCCCCCGCCAGTCCCATCACAGCCTCTGGCAAAAGTTCCGCGCATTCCTGCACCACGACAACAAACAGCATCGCTGCAACTGTCATTCACCACACTCTATGGATAAGGTGCAAGCCAAACGGCAATGGTTTAATCCAGAAGGAAATCAATAATGGCCGGCCCTCTAGAAAAGCCAAATGCAATTAAGGGCTCTTCTGAGTTGCCGAAACTCATGCCCATAAAACCTGTTGAGGATTTGTCCTTGGAGGCTAATACTCACCCCAAGGAGCTCATAAAAAAAGCACCGGCAGGCGAACCATTAACGCCGAGCAAACAGTTGGAAATTGAAACTAACGCTAAGAAAATTCAGAGATCCTGCAAAGAAATTGTCGACTATATTTGCCGCTGCCGCTACCATCCCGAAGATATCCTCATTGGCGAAGCAAGTTTAGACACTGAGCACTTCGTGAAGCCGGATTCGATCACCCTCCAGCAACATGGCGTCAGGCTGATTAAAGCCTACGAAGACTTAACGGCCGGCACTACTAGTTTAGTTCCGGCTCAAAGTACCTACCCGATGGAACTTAAGTATAAGCGGCCAATTGTCGAGACCCTGAAAGAGGACATTTCCAAAGCAAGCTCACCATTCAACAAAGTCAAAGACTCTATTTTTGCGCAAGAAGTCTCTCTGCAGACAACTCAGCAACTTCTAGACGACACGGTCGATCTTGTGCGTAACGCGCAAAATGTCCTTGTTCAAATTGACAAGCTGAAAGCTGCTGAGACAATAAACTGGCCGCTGGAAGAAGAAAAGGCCGAACGCAAGAAACTTGAAGATGCGGCAAGACGCGCACACGAAGAGGAGGTACGCCCGCTCAAAGTGGAAAAGGCCGTTATCGATCAATTTGATGGGCTAATAGTAGGTTTTAGCAAATTGCCCGAACAACTAAAAAAAGCCGAACAACTGACTGATCCTGCTCTACAAGAATTACCGAAATACATACGGCACACCAAAGATGGCTACGAGCCCGATCCGCTGGTAAGCGAAGACGATCTGATTCTATGCGTTCACCCTGTTGGTGTCGTTGGTGTACTAGGTCTAATGGGCATCCGCGCCATAGCCAGAAAAGCAAACACCGTCAAAGAACTCAATCCAGAAAGACCGACAAAAGAAAAAATCGGTTCCGGGCTTAGAGAATTAGCTGATTACGCACATGTACTTAAAAGACAGATAGCTGATTTCGCTACCTATCCGACAACCAGAAATCCTGATGCCAGCTGGACTAGCATGCAACAGGTGGAAGTCCTGCGCAAAGCATTGCCTCAGGTAATGCCCATGTTGGATGAACTAGAAGACCTACCCAACAAACAAGAGACTTGGAATTTGCCGACAATTCGAGAAGCTATGCTCAAAGCAGAGAACAACCCGGACTTGCAGCAGATAATCCAATCGTGTATCGAACTGGACAACGAAAGAAAAAACCTGGAAATACAGATAAACCCGCCGGCACCGCCACCACGGCGCAACTTGAATCCCTACGGCTATCCGGGCTGGACGTACTAAGTTCCTTGCCGACGAAGGTTCTGATAAACTGAAATTAGTCGTTTAAGAAAGCCTGAGTCAGGGCAATCTCTATTAGGGACTGAGCAGGCTTATGGCAAAACATTCTCACTTGACGCAAATGCAGGAATGCCAGAAATTCCTGTCCGTTGTTGACGAACGCTTCGATGCTTACAAAAAAAACAATGTCGGTTTGATGCTCTTTAGAGACGCCATGGCCGGCTTAATTGTGGCACTTGTGGCAATCCCCCTGGGAATTGGCTTCTCCATTGCCTCCGGCATGCGTCCTGAAAATGGCATTATTGCCGGCGCCATAGCCGGCATAATTGGCGGATTCCTGGGCGGGTCCAAATTTCAAGTATACGGACCAACAGCGGCTTTCATTCCCATCATATCCGGCATCATTCACCGCTTTGATGTACCTTTCCTTATCCTGGCGTCAATAATAGCTGGAATTATAGTTGTGCTCATGGGCATTTTTCGCCTGGGCAGGTTTTTTAATTTCGTTCCTCATTCAATCATCGTTGGTTTTACAATCGGCATTGCCGCAACAATTACAATCAGTCAGATCCCAAACATACTTGGTGAAACGGGCTCAATTGGTTTCCATGTTTTCGAAAAACTACAGCACTTTCCGGACATGCTAAAAAATGCGCACGGACATGCGCTATTGCTGGGCATGCTGACAATTTTTTTGATCACCAATCTGAGCAAAATCTCCATTTACGTTCCGGCAGCATTAATTGCCATGCTTGTTTGCACATTCGTCGCCAATAACATTTGGCACGAACATTTAATTCCGCTCGTTTATACGCAATACGGCGACATTGGACAAAATCTCTTTGCCATAACTCCACCATCTCTTGGTTCATTCACTTTAACTGATTTGATTGTGCCTGTTTTGAGTATCACATTCATCGCAGCCCTTGAAAGTTTATTGTCGGCAAGAATGGCCGATCGTCTGGGCAACAATCACACTCCCTTCGATCCCGACAAAGAATTGTTCGGTCAAGGAGTGGTTAATTGCGTGGTGCCTATTCTCAACGGCTTTCCATGTACAGGAGCATTAGCAAGAACAGCAACTAACATAAAAGTTGGCGCGGTAAGTCCTATGTCCTCAATTCTCAAAGGAACGTCCGTAATTGTCCTTATGGTTTTTTGCGCATCGTATTTAAGCTCTGTCCCAATGGCCTTTGTTGGTGGATTGCTCCTCTTCGTGGCCTCAAATATGGTCAAAATTCACGAAGTCAAAATAGTGCTCAAGGAAGGCAAATTCCATACCTCGCTTATGGTCTATACAGCCGTCGCTACTATAGTTACCGACCTGGCTATAGCGGTAGTATCGGCTACAGCCCTCTATCACAGCCTAAAATATCTATTGGGTAAATTTGCCCCCGGTCTGGCAATTGCCTCCTATGAGCACGCCCTGGGCGCCTCCTCTGTGGCTAAAAGCCAACTGCCTGCAAAGCAGTGTCCAAATTGCGGCTATCAATTAGCTGAATAAGCCCACCAGTAGCCCTTCCCAACCGTGCTCAGCCTACATCCTTTATTATGCCCCCAGACTAGCCAATTGATGTCAGCACCCTGACAACACCTGGCTAAAGAGCCTGCTGGACCTGGTTTCAAATTAGTGTGTTAATCTAGCTAGGTGAACCTATGTAAGTGAACCTATGCGGGTGTAATCCATGACCGGCAGAAATTCTGTCAAAAGAAGCCTGGCTGCATTAGCGGTCCTGCTTTTTGTTCTCTGCCAATTCACATGCACAATGTTGCGCCCTTACTCTTCCGAGCTGGGGTCACAGACTAAGTTGCAAGCAAGTCATCACCCATTCCATTGCGTGATCAAACACGCCGCCAGTCACAACCAAAACCAAATTCGAATTCATCGAGATTTCAAATTTCCGGCGATAGCCGAAAGTTGCATCGACGCAACCGTCTGTTTCTTTACCGCGCAACAATTGCCTGAAATTGCAGCAAATCGCTTTAATAAAGCAATCACGTACAAACTCTGGCTCATCAACTGTTCTCTACTTGTCTGATCGGTAGCTTGCGACGCGGAATAACGTTCCAAGACTAGCTCGGAGTAGAGAGAGATGACCACGTCTACAAAAGTAACCCCGCCACGCTTTGGCTTTGACCTTCCATTCTTGCAACAAGAATGGCGAGACATGTTCAAAGCACCAACAATTGTGCCGGACATTTGGGCCGGCATTACAGTTGCCCTTGTTGCGCTGCCATTAAACTTGGCCCTAGCCATTGCTGCCGGTGTTGACCCTGGAGTCGGTATTACTACAGGCGTCATCGCAGGAATTATTGGTGCGCTCTTGGGCGGTCAGCGATTTGCTGTCACCGGACCAGCTGCGGCTATGGCCGTTGTACTGATTGAAATAGGCCAAACTTACGGCATACAGGGAATTTGGCTGGTCGGCATCATTGCCGGAGTTCTGCAAGTTGTTGCTGGTCTCTTTCGCGGCGGTAAATTGATCTCTTATATTCCCATGCCTGTTATGGTGGGATTTGCCAACGCTATTGGTACTTTGATTATTTTCAACTCTATAGATGATCTCTGCGGACTATCGCCTACACCACTGGCCCATCCGGGACAACCTGCTCCCTTTCAAGGACATCCTCTAATACCTGAGTTTCTTCAGGATATGACAGCAATTTTTTGGCGCCTGGTCATTCACCAGGAAGGCAATTTTGCAGCATTTGCCGTAGGTATTATCACGTTTGCCATAGCTGCCTTCTTGCCTCGTGTTTTCAAAGCCATTCCCAGCCAATTGGTGGCAATTGTTGCCGGCACACTTTTGGCATCGGCACTTAATTTACCAATTCCAAAAATTCACGACATAAGTTCAGTACCAAATTTCTTGCCATGGCCAAACCTTCCAGCTTTGCCGTGGGAGCAGTTGGATACTTTGTTTGCTTCGGCAATAACAGTATTCATGCTTGGATCAATTGAGTCGCTCTTGTCGGCTTCTGTCGCTGATGGCATGACTATGTCCAAACACAAACCAGATCAGGAACTTATCGGGCAGGGACTGGCCAATATTATTGTGCCGTTTTTTGGTGGCATACCCGTAACCGGTGTTATTGCCCGCACGGCGGTCAACATTAGAGCAGGAGCGAAAACCAGATTGTCTGGTATCGTGCACTCTCTGACTCTAATGGCACTTATCTTCTTTTTGGCAAAATATGCCGAACAAATTCCTCTGGCAGCTTTGTCCGGGATTCTTGTTCTCACCGGCATAAGACTGGTTGAATGGGATGAGTTGCGCGAAATCTGGAAAGCTTCCAAGAAAGAAGCAGCGGTTCTTATAATTACGACAGCCATTTCTGTGCTGGTTGACCTTACAGCCGGTGTAATGGCCGGATTGGTATTCACTTGCGCATTGTTTGTCCGTCAGATGAGCGCAGTGCGTGTAACGCCATCCGGGACGGAAAATGGCAATGGTTCTGCATACTCCGGACGACTGCCAAGCTGCAAATTCGTGCAAACATTCACTGTAGACGGTCCGCTGTTTTTCGGAGCTGCCGAGCGATTCATTGAAAACATTATTGTCGTCAAAGACATCAAGGCAGTCATCTTAGACATGCATGCAGTGTCAGCAATGGATGTAACCGGCGTCCGTACTCTGCTATCCATACACGCCAGATTGTCGCGCGAAGGTTGCCGCCTGATAATTGCTGCATTACCAAGCCGTCCCATGGAGTTGTTAGAAAGATCTGCTGCTGTCGATATTTTAGGCAGAGAGAATATCTTTGACCATTTTGACGACGCCTTAACCGATGCTGATCTGAGCATGCTTAAGACAACCTGTACAGGTTGTGCCGCCGGACTCATTGAAGCTCTAGGCGTTAAACAACCAGCACATCCTGGACCAAAAGACTGCCCACTTAAGGCTGCTCTTTCAACCGGTAGCTCTCCGGCAACTCGCCTGCTTGAAGCAAAATTACACCCCAAAGATCGCGGACATATGGCAAATGCCGATATGGATAGACTGATACCAGTCTTGAAAGACGCAGATATTCCGCAGCCTCTCAAACACACTCCATTTGAAGTGTTATTGCGCAGCAATAACATGGGCAAAATTGATGTAACTCCCGGCGACTCACCGGAATTACTCATCGGCATGTGCATTGATTATCGTAAGTCGCTCTATTTGCCGCGAGATTGGGCATTTGTCATAAGGCGTGAAGGAGCCAATATGCTGGGGTCAGAATTTTCCCTGGCTATGGCCATGTCCATGGGAATTAAGGCCATGGCACTGATCGCTCACGACCAATGCGCCATGGCTCGACCACAAAACAGCCGCGACAGTTTCATCAAGTGCCTCACGGAAGAACACGGCTGGAACACAGATCTGGCCACACACTTCTTTGAAGATCACATCCGCAGTCGCGAAATTGGCAACGAAATCAACTTTGTCCTTGAAGAAACAAATAGATTGCAGCGCACATTTAAGGGATTGACAATTGTGCCGATGATTTATCGCCTGGATGACAACAAGCTTTATCTAATTAAGGACTGGCTTGATTCTCAAGGAATAACGGTTGCCAACAATACAAATAACGGCGAGGCTGTCAAGGCTTAACAGTTGGAAGATTAGCGCTTAACAAGGTATTGGCTAAATCAATACGTATACTTGATTAATCATGCTTTTAACCAAGCGAAAAGTAGCTATTGTTGTAATTGCGCTCACCGTCCTGTCGGCGCTGCTTGCCTATTTCGTCAAGCCGCATCCGCCACTTTTGGAGATGGTCAGTCCACAACAAGAATTGCCGGACTATAAAGCGCATTACCCGGGCGATACCAGTCTGGCAAATCGTCTTTCCAAATCATACGGTTTGGCGATGGTTCTTATCCAGAGCCCTTACACCGAAAACAATGTCATTGCTTTGGAAGCTATTCGCAGCTGGGGAAGAGAACAGTTTCAGAAGGAGCCGGATTTTTTGCATCCGGTTAGTTTGGAATATCCCAACCCTAGACGGCATAGTTTTATTGAAGCCTTCTTTTTCAATTTGTTTACATCGCCCAGATATTTTCTGGAAGAACAAATGGGCAGTCTAATCAGTTGGAGAATTGCTGATTTCCATAACTCTTCGGAGTACACAAGCTTCCGCACCTCGTATTTCGAGACATTCGGAGTCGATTCCGACTCGGCAGCTCTGCTTGCCCGCTATCAAACAGACAAAGGCAAAATGGCCGTGGGTGTTGTCTTGTGGAGTCTCATGTGGCTCATTGCCTTCATTGTCGGTTTGGTTTACTTGATAACAAGCCCAGCAAAAGCAAGATTCGAGCGTCTTCAGAAAGTAGTTGCTTATCTCTGGTTGCTCTTGGCTCCTTGCTATTTGGCCAGGGCCTATATCGAAAACAGCGTTGCTACGCTGGTTTCAGCTTTAGTCTCGGCAATAATTGGTTTGTATTTGCGCTTCCCATTCATTATCAAGATTGAGGATCGCGGCGCTCTTCGTGTCTATGCCACTACGATGAATTCCAAACGCGTCACCTTTGCAGCATGGATGTCTTACAGTCTATTGGCTATCCAAATTTTGACCTGGCTAAAAACCGAATCTCTAATTGATCCAGATCCAATAAGTTTGCTAATAGCCGCTGTCACCGGCAATTTCGTTCACGATCCAGTTGCCGAAGAGAAAATCATTGGCAGGATCATTGCCGCCGGCTGGGTTGTTATTAGCATTTGGGCAGCCAGTGAAATCAACCGCGATGCCAAGGCCGCTTTTGAAGCTGAAGAAAAGCTTGCCTCATTGAAAGGACCCGCTACCTAAACTAAAATATCTCAACCTGCCTTTGTGTCGGAACTGGTATACGAGTCGCACTTAAAATGCGATGCCCGTAAGGGATTGAGGGTTCGAATCCCTCCAAAGGCAAGATTTTCATTTAATGCTCCGGTTCCGACTGCGCGTTATAAATAACGCTTCGTCTCCACCTTCGCTCGCCTTCCGGCATTCCCTCTTCGCTCTCTGCGCATTGCTCATCGCAACGCTTGCTTCGCTTCTGGTGGCACAGTATGGACAGCCGGCTTGGTGTTAAGGGCCTGCTCAAATAAAGGAATTGAAAGTACCACGCCGGCTATAAGCAACAGTCCACATACTATGGTGGCAATCCGAACGCTATTAACTTTGCTAGCATCGTCGGTCATGGTTTCAATTGAGTCCAAGGAATTAGCTTTTTACTTGGATCATTCTTACAAACAGTACAAGTATCCGGCGTGGAAATAGGTATTGATACCTGTATTGTCGAATAAAGCCTATCGCCAAATTTCTTTTCTGCATCTTTAACGCCTTCAACCGTGCCCTTAGCAAAAACAGCTGCAGCGACTGTTTGTCCACCCAGCTTCTCGACAAAACTTGGCAAACGAAGTCCTACACAGCGTCCTTGTTGCGACACGCCATTAAAGACAAGCACCCTCTCGTCCGGCTTTACTTGACCGGCAACGACTTTTTGACCAAACCATCCACCGGGAAGATATTCCCAATAGACTGTCCTCAAGTTCTTCTTTTTTGCCAAAGCATCGACAATTATTTTTACCGCCTCTTGAGCAGGAGCAAAAATAACGTCTACTTCAATATGTTCCGACTCCAACCAACCAGCAATGTCGTCGACAATCCAGTCAACATATTGTTTGTTGGCAGCGATTGGCTCAATGAGGAAAACAGACTGCAAATGATTGCCTGTTTGTTCTTTGTTACTAACAGGATATTCAAAATGTCCATTGGTAAAAACAATGCCGGGCGTAGATAGTATTTTTTCTATCTGCTCTTCGGGAATAGTTTTCGATGTGACTGTTATTGCACCAGCTGTTAGCGCATCTGAAGCCATGTTATTTTACCTTGGCTAACTCCGCGATTTTTACTTTGTTTTCCAGAGTACCAATACCTTCAGCTTCCATGGTCACAACATCGCCGGACTTCAGCCATGGATAGGTTGCCGGTTCAAGAATCTCGCCGGTTTTTGGATCTGTCTTAGCCATAAATTCAGCTATGCAACCATTGCCCACAGTTCCTGAGCCGATAATGTATCCACCATGAATGGTGATGTTATGTCCGCCAAGCCATGCCATGAAGCGAGGGAAACTCCAGGCTTCACGACCTTGAGTTTTTGGATCTGTGTAATAGATAGTGTTGTAGTTAGAACGCATGCGTTCTTGACCATTGATCTTCAGGATCATTTCCATGTCCATCACGCCGTTTTCATCCAGCTTGAATTCGGACACAGGGACCAGGCGCGGTCCAAAACTATTGCCTAAGATGCCCTTGCTGTGGGTCGGTCCAAGACCTTCCATGTCCTTCTTCTGCACGTCACGGGCAGACCAGTCATTGAGAATGGTCAGATAACAATGCTTTTGGAAAAACTCCATTGCTTCGGCAAAGCTTGTAAGTAGTGCCGTCTTAGTGGCCACACAAGCAATTTCAAATTCATAATCAGGAGCCATGATAGTCGATGGAATAACCACTTCTTCGCCCGGTCCAAAAACCTTTTCCGGCGGAAGATCGACAACATAATAAGCAGCATGGTCATACCAACCCGGCCAAATTTGCACGCCGCGCTTGGCGCGAATTTGTGTCACGTGCTTTTCAAAGCCCAAACAATCAAGCAAAATTCTCGGCTCGGGAATTTCGACATTGAGGAATTTAACAGTACGTGGGTTGCGCTCAAACAACATCTGGCTTGCCTCGCTCATTACAACGTCTTTAACGTCTCGTGTACATGGTATGAATGAACATATTATGGCATGATCAGTCCACAAGAATACGACCCTTGAAAACAACTAGGACATAACCATGAAACACAGCGCTGCATTTGAAAAGCTGGCCGAGGACGCCAAGACACGCATCAAGGAAATAACAGTCGATGTAGTGTTCACAAAGTTGCAAAACCATGAGCCCTTTTATTTTATTGATGTCCGAGAAGACCACGAATGGACAGCCGGTCATGCTCAGGGAGCACTGCACCTAGGACGCGGAATTATAGAGCGCGATATTGAGAAACAAATCCCGGAATTGAACGCAGAAATCGTCCTCTATTGTGGCGGCGGCTACCGCTCGGCCATGGCCGCCGACAACTTGCAAAAAATGGGATATACAAATGTCCTTTCCATGGCCGGCGGCATCCGCCTTTGGAGAGAAAAGAATCTTCCGGAGACGAATCCTTCGTGATCAAAGGC